>CAMOZS010000014.1 GCA_946631075.1 uncultured Bacillota bacterium
CCTTGCCAGCCTTGAATACCGGTGCCTTGGAAGCAGCGATCTTGATAACTTCGCCCGGCTTTCTCGGGTTTCTGCCCTGCCTTGCTTTTCTCTGACGTACTTCGAATGTGCCGAATCCGATCAGCTGGACTTTCTCGCCCTTCTTCAGAGCTTCTTCAATGCTGGATACGAATGCATTGACTGCCAGTTCTGCTTCTTTTTTGGTTGATCCGGTTTTGTCAGCAACTGCTGCGATTAATTCCGCCTTATTCATTAATAAATCCTCCTTATATTTAATCAATGGTTGAACACCATTCATTGACTGCCTCAGCTGTCAATCTACGCAATTATTTTCCCATTTTTACCCCTTGTTGTCAACCTCTTTTCGTTGTTTTTTCAAGGTTTTCCATAACTCCGTCCCATCGATCGCCCGCCGGCCTACCACAGATGGAGACGGTCACATATAGTGACCAGTTTCCGTCCGAATGAGATCTCCATCATCTCATCTCTGAGGATGGTCCTGGTCTTCAGGATCATCAGTCCGTACACAGCGACTCCGACCGCTATGGCCGCGAGGGCCGCCACAGTGTTGCTGCCCAGGAGAGCAAAGAGACCCTTGTATGCTCCCAATACGAAGACCCCCATCACTGCTGCCGACAGCAGAGGCCGCAGGATCATCAGATCCATGGACAGGCGGACCTTGGTAAAGCGGAGCACGCAGAAGAGGTCAAGGCCGCAGGCAATCAGGTAAGCAGCCATGGTGCCAAGCGGTGCTCCCACCACGTTGACCGCGGGAGTTCCCACCAGGATCCAGGTCAGGGCCACCTTGGCCAGAAGACCGATGAAGAGATTGATCACCGGATAGACCTGCTTCCCCACTCCCTGCAGGATGCCGGTCAGGATGGTGATCAGGGCAAGCAGGATGAAGCCTGCTCCCAGGACCTGCAGACAGGGAGCAGCGTTAGCCGCGTTTTCTTTCTGGGTAAAGAAGAGCATCATCAGGGCAGGCTTTGCAAGAACGATCAGACCGATGGCGCAGGGGAAGGCGACGATGGTCGACATCCGAAGGCCAAGGGAAATGGTCTCATGGAGCTTCTCTGTATCCTTGACTTTATTGGCCGCGGCAACCATGGGCACGATGCTCATGACGATGGCGGACATGAGGACCTGAGGCAGGGCCACGATAGGCTCACAGAAGCCGGTCAGCTGCCCGTACATGGCCTTGGCTGTGGTCGGATCGAATCCGGCCTGAAGGAGCCTGGAATTGACCACTGCCGCGTCCACCAGGTTGACCAGGGGCATAAGGGTCGCCCCTATGGTGATGGGGACCGCGATGGCAACGATGGATTTGAGGATGGAGCCTGCGCTCTCCCTCTCTCCTCCCGAGCTCTTCCTGATCCGCTTCTTCAGCCCTTTGCGGGCGAGCATATAGATGATGATCATGACCGCAAGGCCGCCGACAGCGCCGGCCGATGCTCCGAAGCAGCCTCCCGCTGCTCCCCTCTGCAGATCCGTGAAGGATGTAGAGAACAAAGTCCCGCTCATCAGCATCAGGGCAAGCAGGAGTCCGATGACCACCCGGAAGATCTGCTCCACCGTCTGGGACAGGGCCGTGGGCGCCATCAGCTGCTGGCCCTGGAAATATCCCCGGTAGGAGGACATGATGGGTACCAGAAGCAGGGCCGGCGCTGTAGCCCGCATGGCCAGCTCCGATCCCGGCATGGTGACCGAAGCGATGGGGCCGGCGAAGAAGAAGAGCACGATAAATCCGGCTATACCCAGGGAGATCATCAGATACCGGGAAATATGGAAGACCCGGTCCGCCTCATCATACCTTCCGATGGCGTAGCGCTCCGACACCATCCTGGAGATGGCGATGGGAATGCCCGAGGTGGACACGACCAGGAGCACTGCGTAGATGGAATAGGCAGGCGAATAGTAGGCCATGCCCTCATCGGTAATGAAACTGGCCAGAAGGATCCGGAAAGCAGCTCCGAACACCTTGACGATGATACCCGCGACGGCAAGGACCGCCGCTCCTTTTACTAGTGATTTTTCTGTCATATACTCTATAGTCTCTCTCTTAAATCAGCTTACATCAGCGGGGCCACGATCCGAAGCGCCCGCCCGGCCGTCCTGGCGGCCAGATTATAGTTCCTGCAGTTCTGCAGGGTGATCCGCTGGCACTTTTCCAGGGTGGCCTGGAAGTCGGCCTCGATGTCATCCACGACCGGATTGTTATAGATATAGGCCGCGCACTCAAAGTGCAGATACAGGCTCCGGTAGTCCATGTTGATCGTCCCCACCACCGCCTTTATATCGTCGCTGGTGAAGACCTTGGCGTGGACGAATCCGGGGATGTACTCGTAGATCTTCACCCCTCCCCTGATCAGCTCGCTGTAATAGGTCCTGGCCAGCCAGTAGGCGTACTTCTTGTCCGGGATATGGGGCAGGATGATCTTGACCTCGATCCCCCGCTGGGCCGCGAAGGTCAGGGAATGGATCATGGTCTCATCCAGGATCAGGTAAGGGGTCATGATGTGGACGTACTTCTGGGCCCGGTTGATGATATCCAGGTAGACCTTCTCCCCCACTTCCTCCGCATCCAGAGGGCTGTCCCCGTAGGGAGCGATCAGGCCGCCCCGCTTCATGCCGGGCTCGGCAGTCTCATCGCTGGCGATGATATACCTGTGGTAGTCCTCCCGCCTGGTCTCATCGATGTTCCACATCTGGAGGAACATGAGGGTAAAGCTGTTGACCGCCTTGCCCCCCACCATGATGGCCGTATCCTTCCAGTGGCCGAAGCGGACCCTGCGGTTGATGTACTCGTCCGCCAGATTGACGCCTCCGGTGAAGGCGACCCGGCCGTCGATGACCAGGATCTTCCTGTGGTCGCGGTTGTTCTGGTGGGTCGAAAGAAATGGCGTCATGGGCGAGAAGACCTTGCACTGGATGCCCAGCTTTTCCATCTCCTTAGGGAAATTCAGCGGCAGCAGGGACAGGGTGCAGGTCCCGTCGTACATCAGACGCACTTCCACCCCCTCCCGGGCCTTTCTCTTGAGGATCTCCAGGACCGCGTCCCACATGATCCCCTTGTCGATGATGAAGTATTCCATGAAGATGAACTTCTCCGCCCGCTCAAGCTGGCGGACCATCTCGGCGAACTTGTCCTCCCCCAGAGGGAAATACCGGACGGCGGCGTTCTCATAGGAAGGATAGTGGCCCTCTTCATAGATGTATTTGAAGATCCCGTATTCCTCCCGGGCGTCGACCAGCTCCGTCTCGATGGCGTGACGGGCCGGGGCCAGGAAGGCTCTCTGTTCGTTCAAAAGCTGTTCGATCCTGTTGCTCAGGGTCGCCGTGCCGGGCTGGATCCTGGTGTAGAGGAACAGGGTGACCCCGAACACCGGCACCGAGGCGATCAGTATGACCCACATCAGCTTGAAGTTGGCGTCGGACCTGGCGTTGAGAAGATAGACCAGGATCAGTACCGACAGGAAGCCGACTCCGTAGTTGATGGAGATGATCTTCGATCCCAGAAGAACGAAGCCGCCAAACAGAGCGAAAGCCTGTATCAGCAGGAGGAGGACGAACAAGGTGGTTCGTCCGAACAGCAGCTTCCACAGACCTTTCATTCTTCTGAGCAGGGCATCCCGCCCTGCTCTATGTTGTCTTCTGATCGATTCAGTCATTCGTGATTTCCCATGTCAGACACAGCGGTTCTGTAACCTCGTGATTGGGCTGGGGCGGAACGGTCAGGTAGGCTCTTGCCTCATAGACTCCGGCAGCCTTTGCAGAATTGCCTTCGTAGCGTACCGTCGTTCCCTCCGGCAGGCCGATGTAATTCTGCTCCTTGCCCCGTCCGAACATCTTGCCGACAAAGCCCTGATCAGGCCCGTCCGTCATCAGGCTCACCGTCCGCATCCGTCCGTTCGCCTTCAGCGGGCCCTGGTAGTCCCAGCGGACCCCGCTGGTATCCAGGGGCGCCTTGCGGATCTCCCAGGTGCAGCTGAGATCTTCAGGCGGATTATAGTTGTCCTCATCATAGAGGAACCTGGCGGTCGCCGTATATACGCCGGCATCGACCGCGACATTGTCCTGATAGATGGGCTCCAGTCCGTCCTCCAGTCCGGTCAGCTCCACGGACTTGGCTGTGCCGTCGTAGACGAAGCCTTCCGCTCCGGTCCAGACCGCCCTGCTCATATCGTAATCCCTCTTGCCGATCTTCCAGATCAGAGGGGTGACTTCCGGCGCCTCGTAGTTCATGGAATCCTCCATGATCAGGGTCGCCCTGGCCTCGTACTCGCCGGCTTCGATGGCCGCGTTTCCGGTATATCTGGCGCTCATGCCCTCCGGAAGATCCATCAGCTCGACGCTCTTCTCGTATCCGTCATAGGTGAACTCGAAGGCGTAGGACCAGGTCACTCCGGAAATATCGGGCACCGCTTTGGCGATGGTCCAGGTGCATCCTTCGATCTCCGGCGCGGTATAGTTCTGGTTGGACGTGGACAGGACAGCCGAAGCGTGATAGGTCCCGGCGTCGACCGCCACGTTGTTCTCGTACTCGACCGAGATATCATCGGAAAGGCCGGTCAGTCCCACGACCTTCATGGTCCCGTCATAGACCAGCTCGCCAGAAGATGCCCACATGACATCCGAGATGTCGATCTCGGCCCGGGAGATCTCCCAGCGGTAGGGTTCCACGACGAAAGGCAGGAAGTTGACATAGTCCTCCGGCTCCAGGACAGCGCTGGCGATGTACTGGCCCGCGTTGACCGCCGTGTTGCCCCTGCAGACAGCCTTGACTCCCTGGGGCAGGCCGGCAAGCCAGATTCCGTGCTCCTGACCGTCATAGACCAGGTCGTCGCCGCCGCTGGTCCAGTAGACATTCTCCGCCCGGATCAGGCCCTTGGCGATGGACCATTCATACTGCATGGGATGGGGCGGTTCGAAATTGCCCGGATCCTTTGGCAGGAAGCTGGCTGTCGCGATGTAGTTGCCCGCGTCAGCCGCGGCGTTTCCTTCATAGACCGCTTCCACCGTATCCGGCAGGTCATTGAGCAGGACCCGGTGAACGGTGCCGTCGTAAGCAAAGGTCTCAAAGCCGGACCACTGGGCTCCGCTGATGTCGATCTGGGCCCTGGCTATGGTCCACTGGCATTCCAGCTGGGCCGGTGTGTTGAAGTTGTCGGTGTCATAAGGGATCAGGGCAGCCTTTGCGGTATAGGTCCCGGCATCGACCGCTTCATTGTCCGTATAGACCGGTCTCACCTGATCCGGTACGTTGACCAGGGATACTCCCTTGAGCATTCCGTCGTAGACATAATCGTCGGGGCAGTTCCAGCGGACGGCGCTGACGTCGATGTCCGCCTTGTTGATCCTCCAGACTTTGCCCAGGATCTTGGTTTCCCTGAAGCTGCTCCCCTCCGGCGGGATCAGGACGGCCTGGGCCGAATATTCTCCCGCTTCGCTGGCCACGTTGCCCGTATACTGAGCGGTCACGCCCTCGGGAAGTCCCCGCAGGACGATCTCCTTCTGGCTTCCGTCATAGGTGAAGGGCTTGTTGTAGCTCCAGACGACTCCGGCCAGGTCGATGGGAGCGGGCTCCACATCCCAGGCCAGCTCTTCCGGCTGGGGCGGCAGGAAATTGTCCGTATCCTCCACGGCGAACACAGCCTTTGCGCGGTAGGAACCGGCCTCGACCGCCTCGTTGCCCTGGTAGGACACCAGGACTCCCTGAGGCAGGTTGCGCAGGCGGATGCCCTTGGTCCCTCCGTCGAAGACCCGGCTTTCCTCCTCATCCCAGAAGCTGCCGGAGATATCGAATACCGCCTTGCGGATCTCCCAGGGGAATTCCAGGGGCCGCGGAGTATTGAAATTGTCCGGATCCTTAGGGGTGATGATGGCCCGGCACACATAGTGGCCGGCACCGGTGGCGCTGCCGTTCTCGTAGGTCACTTCCGCATTGTCCGGCAGGTCGATGATCCTGACCGAATGCTCCTGACCGTCGTAGGTAAATGCTCCCTCGTAGTCCCAGTGCAGGTCCCTGATCTTCAGGTTGGCCTTGAGGATGGACCAGATGCAGTCCTCCATCCTGGGGGGATTGTAATTGTAGGTATCGTAGGTGAACTCGGCCCTGGCCGTATAGTTTCCGGCTTCCACGCCCCGCTCGCCCGTATAGGTGACCTGGCTGATCTCCGCGGGGATGTTCTTGAGCTCGACCGACTTCTCCGCCCCGTTATAGACGTAGGGGCTGCTGTAGTTCCAGCGGACGCCCGACATGTCGATGTCCGCCTTCTCGATCTTCCAGCTGACGGTGATGGGATCCAGCTGATTGTAGTTGTTCAGGTCCTCTACGCAGAACTCGGCCCTGGCCGTATAGTCACCGGCCTCCACGCCTGTCTCACCCTCGTACAGGACGCTGACCCCCTCCGGGATCCCCGTCATCTCGATCTTCTGGGGCTGGCCTGTGTAGAAGAGGACTTCATCCGTCCAGGCCGCCTTGCTCATATCGTGGTCAGCCTTGGTGATCTCCCATTTGAACTCTACCGGTTCGGGGATCTCGAAATTGACCGGATCATCCGGTACAAAGGCTGCTCTTGCCGTGTATATGCCGGCGTCGACCGCTTCATTGCCTGTGTATTCGGCACGCAGTCCCTCAGGAAGACCTTCCAGCTCCACTTTTTTCGGAGAGCCGTCGTAGGTGAAGACCGAGGGTCCCTCCCAGTGGACCTGGCTCATGTCGTGGGTGGTCTTCAGGATCTTCCATGTGCAGGGTCTGACCGGGTCAGGGCTGCTGTAGTTATCGATGTCATAGTCCAGGCCGGCGGTGGCCACATAGGTCCCCGCGTCGACGGCGTCCGCCCCGGAATAATATGGGGTCGTTCCGTCGGGAAGTCCCTCAAGGCGCACGCTCTTGGGCTGGCCGTCATAGGTGAAGGCCTCCATGTAGGACCATCCCAGATCCGACATGTGGTATTTGCCCTTGGTGATGGCCCACTCCTGCTTGGGCGCCGGCTCCGGAGCCTCATAATTATTTTCGTCCCAGCGGTAGCTGGCGACTGCGGTATACTGGCCAACTTCCGTGGCGATATTGCCGGCGTATTCCGCCGTCACGCCCTCGGGAAGGCCTTCCAGGCGCACTTCCTTGGGCTGGCCGTCATAGGAGAGATCCTCCGGGAGCACCCAGTGGACCCCGCTCATATCATAAGAGGCCTTGCTGATGGAGATCTCCTTCTCCTCGGAGAGGGTCTGTCCGACCATATTCTCCGCCACGTAGCGGATCCTGGCCCCGCTACGGGCCGCCGGCAAAGGCTCTTCGTTATCAAAATCATCCCAGCCGCCGGTCGGGTCGCTGATCTGGGCCTTGAGGGAAGTGATCTCGGCAAAGGGGGACCGGACTTCCGGCTCCTCCAGATCAAGAAGCTGACCGTAGCTGATCTGCGGGATATCATAGACCTTAATGAATTCCGGTTTACCCGCCCAGATGGCATAGAGGGTCATATCGGAGTGGACATGGAAAAGCTGGCCGGGCAGCAGGCTCCTGCCGCTTCCGTCCCTGTTGGTGTTCCATTCCCTGAAGATCCTCTCCTCCGGAGCCTCATAGAGATCCCTGGGAGCACGCATCTGGGTTCCGGCCTGGCAGCTGATGGGACTGGCTTCTTCTTCCTTTTCGCCGTCCGCCAGCAACTGGCCGCCGTTTCCGTCATAGCGGAGGGTGAACTCGCTTCCCGCGATATAGAGGACTCCGTCGGTGGATGTCCGCCATCCGGAGACCATCTCCTCCTCTTCTTCTCCGCCTTCCTCGCTCTCCGGCATGGCGATGACTGTCCGGCCGCCTCCGCCCAGGGAGAAGTTCTTTCCCGGGACCAGGGCCTTGAGGCCTTCGCATCCGAAGAAGATATCATCGGCCATCTGGAGGGAACTGTTGTCCTGGCCGCTGAAGTCGAGTGAATGGAGGCTTCCGCAGTACATGAACATCCTCGACATATCCATGACAGACGAAGTGTCGATCCCGCCGAATATGACTTCCTTGAGTTTCCTGCAGGAAAGGAACATGCAGCTCATGTCGACCACCTTGCCGGTATCCAGCATGGACAGGTCGACCCTCTCCAGTGAAGTGCAGCTGCACAGCAGCCAGCTCAGGTCGACCGCGTTCGATGTATCGATGCCGTTGAGATCGATCTCCTCCAGCGCGGTGCAGTTCATGAACGCACCCACCAGACTGACCACTCCGGTCACTCTGCCTCCGAAGGAGATCCTCCGGATCTGATCTCTGTATTCATCCCACGGATATTTACCGTCCGCGGATATGCTCTCAGCTGTACCACCACCAATGATCAGTTCTCCCCTGTCGGAGATCGTCCATTCGCATGTTCCCCAGTTCCCAGTGGCAATCACCTTGCTACCTCCATGTCTCTGAATAGAATCGTTTTCGTCGGTGCAATTAAAATACACCACTTTATTATCTCACAACAAAGTGGTGTATTACAAGTTAAAACGCGAGATTTATTTGATGATCTCAGCAACCGTGTCCGGTCCGCAGCCGGCTGCGTTGCCTTCGTCTGTATCGAGATGGACTTCTCTCTCGTGCTTGTCGCCTGCTCTGACGACAACGTTGTCAAAGATCAGGCCTCTTTCGCCGTCGATCTTCAGGCATACCACATCGTGGTCCTTGACGCCGGCCTCGATGGCCTGCTCCGGATTCAGATGCACGTGTCTCTGAGCGACCATGACGCCGTGATCCAGCTCGATCTCACCGCAGGGGCCGATCAGCTTGCAGCCCGGTGTTCCTTCCAGGTGGCCGGACTCTCTTACCGGAGCCTTGATGCCCAGGGTTCTGGCGTCGGTCATGGCCAGCTCTACCTGTGTCTCCGGACGGACCGGACCCAGGACACGGATCCCCGTCAGGGTCTTCTTGGGGCCGACGATGTCGACCTTCTCCTCGGATGCGAACTGTCCCGGCTGGACCAGCTTTTTGGTCGGTGTCAGCTCATGTCCCTCTCCGAACAGAATGTCCAGATGTTCCTGCGAAAGATGCACGTGCTTGTTGGATAAACCAATCTTAACTTTGTAACCCATAATTGTCCTCTCTCCTTAATTCCTTGCAGTTAATCCTCCAGATATGTCACATACGGGAGGTTTCTATACTTTTGATCATAGTCAAGACCGTAGCCGACGATGAACCGGTCGTCAACGGTAAATCCTATGTAATCAACATCGATCTCGACCCGCCGGCCGTCCGGCTTGTCGAGCAGGGTGCAGATCTTGACTGTCTTAGCTCCGCGGCTGACAAAATATCCCCGCAGGTAGTTCAGGGTGACCCCGCTGTCCACGATATCCTCTACGATGATCACGTTCTTGCCATCGATATCCGTGTCCAGGTCCTTATTGATCTTGACCACGCCGGAGGTCTTGGTCGCCGCCCCGTAGCTGCTGACCGCCATAAAGTCGATGGTCATATCCAGCTCGACGCACTTCATCAGATCCGCCATCCAGAGCACCGCGCCCCGGAGGATGCCGACCATTACGATCTCCTCTCCCCGGAACTCTTCCGTGATCTGCCGGCCGATCTCCTTGGCCTTCTGCAGGATCTCATCCTGGGTGATCATGACTGTTCCTATCGTATCTTCATGCATGTCGGTCCGTCTCTCCCTTCTCCGGTTCATCACCTTCGTCCACGTCATATTCTACATCATCGACGACCTTTTTGCCACGGAATTTTCTGGAATAGTCCTTCGGCTTCTCTCCGATCCAGTATTTGTCCAAAGTGCTGGACAGATACCAGAGGATCAGGATCCATACGACGATGTCATCGATGAATCCGAAGGGAAAGAGGAAGGGCGGGATGATGTCGATGGGCAGGAAGAGGTAGACGATCCCGGCGACGACCAGGGCCTTCTTGTACCAGGGCACAGTTTTATCGGCCATCATGAACCGGATGGCCTTGAGTCTCTTGATCAGTACTCTGAACCCTAAGAACTGCATTTCTCTCTCCTTATTCCTCCAGGAGCCCTTCCATCACATCCAGAAGCTCGTCGGAGCCGGTCCGCTTCAGGGCGGATACCGGCAGGACCAGGTCTTCCGGAGCCAGCTGCAAAGTCTGGCGTATCAGCTTTATCTGTTTCTGAAGTTGATTTCTGGAGATCTTGTCCGCCTTGGTCGCGACCACGATCCCGTCAAGACCGTAGGCCTTGAGATAGTCGTGCATGGTCTTATCCTGGGCTGAGGGAGCATGGCGGATATCCACCAGCTGGATGACCGTGATCAGGTTGTCCCGGTTCTCCAGATAGTGCTCCATCATCTTGCCCCAGCTTTCGGAGACGGACTTGGACACCTTGGCGTAGCCGTAGCCCGGCAGATCCACGATCCGGAAAGCGTCGTTGATCCGGTAAAAATTGATGGTCCTGGTCTTGCCCGGATTGCCGCTGACGTGGGCCAGCTTCCTGCGGCCGGTCAGCAGATTGAGAAGGGATGACTTCCCTACGTTGGACCGTCCGGCAAAGGCGATCTCCATCAGGTCCGCCGGAGGATACTGATCCTCCCGGACCGCTACTTTTTCGAGCTCTGACTGCTTGATCTTCATCGTGTTACCCTCTGACCAGCACCTGTTTCAGTGCGTCTTTCGCTGTCTTAAGCAGGACGAACTCCATGTCCTCCCGCACGGTCTGCGGGATCTCCTGGATGTCCACTTCGTTCTCCGCAGGCAGGAGGACCTTGCGGATGCCCGCTCTGTGGGCTGCCATTACCTTCTCACGGATCCCTCCGACCGGAAGGATGTTGCCCCGCAGGGTGATCTCGCCGGTCATGGCGATGTCCTTTCTGGCGGGGATCCCGGTCAGACAGGAGACCAGAGCTGTGCACATGGTCACGCCGGCCGAGGGGCCGTCCTTGGGGATAGCCCCTTCCGGGATATGGATATGGATATCGTATTTCTTGTAAAAATCTTCTTCGATGCCAAGGTCCGCTGCGATGGACCGGATATAGCTGAGGCCGGTCCTGGCCGACTCCTGCATCACGTCGCCCATCTGGCCGGTCAGGGCCAGCTTGCCGCTTCCGGGCACGGCCACCGTCTCGATGAAGAGGGTGTCTCCTCCCACGATGGTCCAGGCCAGGCCTGTGGTCACGCCCACTTCCTTCCTGCCCCGGATGATATCGAAATGATATTTCTTCTTGCCCAGGAATTCTTCGACCTTCTTGCCGCTGACGCTGACCTTGGCCGTGTTTCCTGTCACGTACTGGCGGGCGACCTTGCGGCAGATGTTGCCGATCTCCCGCTCCAGATTACGGACGCCGGATTCTCTGGTGTAGTAGTTGATGATGGTCTGCAGTCCAGCCTTTGTAAAAGAGATATTGCTCTTCTTCAGGCCGTTCTCCTTGATCTGCTTGGGCACCAGGTACTGCTGGGCGATGTGGAGCTTGTCGTCTTCGGTATAGCCGGTGACCTGGATGACCTCCATACGGTCGAGAAGCGGCCGGGGTATGGTCTCGGTCGTATTGGCCGTGGTGATGAACATGACCTTGGACAGGTCGAAGGGGACCTCCAGATAGTGGTCGGTGAAGTCCTTGTTCTGCTCCGGATCCAGGACCTCCAGCAGGGCTGAGGCCGGATCTCCCTTGTAGTCGGCTCCGATCTTGTCCACCTCGTCGAAGAGGAAGACCGGATTGGAGCTTCCGCAGTCTTTGATGGCGCTGATGATCCTGCCCGGGATGGCTCCGATGTATGTCCTGCGGTGGCCGCGGATCTCGGCTTCGTCACGGACTCCGCCCAGGGACATGCGGACAAATTCCCTTCCGATGGATCTGGCGACGCTCTTCGCGATGGATGTCTTGCCGGTTCCCGGAGGGCCTACCAGGCAAAGGATGGGGCCTTTGAGTCCTTCGGACAGCTGCATGACTGCCAGGTATTCCAATACCCTTTCCTTGACCTTCTCCAGTCCGTAGTGATCTTCATTGAGGATCTTCTCGGCTTCGATCAGGTCGATATTGTCTTCGGTGTATTTGTTCCAGGGCAGTTCCAGGATGGTCTCGATGTAGTTGCGGCTGACTGTGGCTTCGGCGGAAGAGGCCTGCATCTTGGAGAAACGGTTGATCTCCTTCTCGACCTTCTCCCTGGTCTTGTCCTCCAGTTCAAGCTCGTCCAGCTTCTGGAAGAAATCGGCCACTTCGTCCTCGACGTCTTCTGTTCCGCCCAGTTCCTCCTGGATGGCCCGCATCTGCTCACGCAGGTAGTATTCTCTCTGGTTCTGATTGATCTGGGACTTGACCTTGCTGGAGATGTCCTGCTCGATCTTGAGGATCTCCACTTCCCGCAGGAGGATGCCGTTGAGCTTCTCCAGCCTTTGCTTGGGGTCAAGGGTCTCCAGGAGCAGCTGCTTGTCCTCCAGGCGGATCTCCAGATGGGAAGCGATCATGTCCGACATCCGGCCCGCTTCCTCGATGGTGACCACTGAGGCGAAGACTTCGGGGGCCAGGTTCTGGTTCAGGTTGATGTATTCATCGAAGCTGGCCAGGACGGTCCGCATGAGGGCTTCTGTCTCGGGATCGCTGGAATCCGACTCGAGGGGATCGATGGGACGGATCCTGCACTGAAAATACGGGACCTCAAAGAGGACTTCCTCGATGGTCCCCCGGCAGACTCCCTCGACCAGGACCCGGATCGAATCTCCGGGCAGGCGGAGCATCTGCTTGATCCTGCCTATGGTGCCCAGGTGATAGAAATCCTCCGGTGTGGGCAGGTCGGTGTTTTCGTCCATCTGGGAGGAGAGGAAAATGTACTGGTTGTTGACCATGGCCTTCTCCAGGGCATTGATCGACTTCTCTCTTCCGATGTCAAAATGCAAAACCATATTGGGAAATACCGAAAGTCCCCTCAGGGGGATCATCGGCAGATCGATGGTTTCCTTTTCAAAAATGATCTTGTCTTTCGCTTCCACGTTCATTCTCCGCTTATATTGATTGATAAAGCGGCAGCAAGTGCCGCCGCCTGATATTCGTAGTTATGCTGTTATGCTGTTTCTGATTTTTTGGCCTGGCGGTGCTCCGGATGCTCCCCGTGCTCCGCGTGCTCCCCTTCTTCGAGCTGTTTAGGCTGCTCAGCCAGCTGGGGGCTTCTCAGGATCAGTTCCGGATCCTTATCCCCTTCTACCGTCTCTCTGGTGATCCGGCAGCCTTCCACGTCGGTCCTTGAGGGAAGCTCGAACATGATGTTGGTCATGATCCGTTCCATGATCCCCCTCAGTCCGCGGGCTCCGGTCTTCCTGGCCAGGGCCTGCTCGGCGATGGCTTCGATGGCGTCATCGGTGATCTCAAGCTCTACCCTGTCCATGGCCAGCAGCTTTTGGTACTGCTTGACCAGGGCGTTCCTGGGTTCGGTCAGGATCTGCATCAGAGCTTCCTTGGACAGTTCCTCCAGAGATACCAGGACCGGCAGACGGCCGATGATCTCCGGGATCAGTCCGTATTTGAGCAGATCTTCCGGCTGGGCGTGCTGGAGCAGTGCCTCCCGGTCGATCTTGTTGCTGTCTACGCTGGCGTTGAATCCGATGACCTTGTCACCCAGTCTCTTCTGGATGACCTTGTCGATCCCGCTGAATGCGCCTCCGCAGATGAAGAGAACGTTCCTTGTATCAAAGGGAATGAACTCCTGCTGGGGGTGCTTGCGGCCGCCCTGAGGCGGAACGTTGGCTACGGTGCCTTCGATGATCTTCAGCAGGGCCTGCTGTACGCCCTCTCCGCTGACGTCTCTGGTGATGGACGGATTCTCCGACTTGCGGGCGATCTTGTCGATCTCATCCACGTAGATGATCCCGTGCTCCGCCCGTTCGATATCCCAGTCCGCCGCCTGGATCAGCTTCAGGAGGATGTTCTCCACGTCCTCGCCTACGTATCCGGCTTCGGTCAGGGTGGTGGCGTCGGCAATGGCAAAAGGAACGTCCAGGATCCTTGCCAGTGTCTGGGCCAGAAGGGTCTTGCCGGAACCGGTCGGTCCGATCATGACGATGTTGCTCTTCTGGATCTCCACATCGTCTTCATCTCCGCCCATCCGGATCCGTTTATAATGATTGTATACGGCGACTGCCAGGGTCTTCTTGGCCGCTTCCTGTCCGATGACATACTCCGACAGGACCTGAGCGATCTCCATCGGCTTGGGCAGATGGACCTCTTCCCCCTCAACGATCTCCGCTTCCGCTGCTTCCAGATCCTTCTCATGCAGCAGGTCCAGACAAAGGTCTACGCATTCATCGCAGATGTAAACGTCCGGACCGCTGATCAGCCTGCGGACCTGGCTCTGGGGCTTGCCGCAGAAAGAGCAGCAGATCTCATTATTTTCATCGTATTTCTTTACCATTCAGTTCTCCCGTGTTGTCCCCTATCTTTCTTTGATCACGTGATCGACCAGGCCGTATTCCATGGCCTCTTCCGCTGACATGAAGTTGTCGCGGTCGGTATCACGTTCGATCGTCTCCAAAGGCTGGCCTGTGGTCTCACTCATGATCCTGTTCAGCTTCTCCCTTGTTTTCAGGAGCCACTGGGTACGGATCTTGACATCCTCCGCCTGTCCGGAGGCTCCGCCCAAAGGCTGATGGATCATGATCTCGGCGTTGGGCAGGGCGTAGCGCTTGCCCTTCTCTCCCGCGGCCAGCAGGAAAGCTCCCATGCTGGCGGCCATGCCTACGCAGATAGTCGATACCTGCGGCTTGATATAGCGCATGGTATCAAATATCGCCATCCCGGCGGATACGGATCCGCCGGGACTGTTGATATAGATGTTGATGTCTTTTTCGGGGTCTTCAGCCTCAAGAAACAGCAGCTGGGCTACGACCAGGCTTGCCAGGTGATCCGTGATCTCTTCGCCGATGAAGATGATCCGGTCCTTGAGCAGTCTGGAATAGATGTCATACATTCTTTCTCCGCCGCCGGTCTGTTCGACGACATATGGGATCAGTGCCATAGTTTCCTCCTGTGTTCCCCGTTAATTTTTCTTTTTTGTCTTATTTCTTGACCGCGTTGTCATACATGAAGTCGACAGCCTTGCGGACCTTGATGTCGCCTCTGATCATGCCGATGTTCTGAGCGCCGATCATCTCAGCCAGCTTGTCCTTCTCCATGCCATACTGCTGAGCCATCTTCTCCAGCTCTTCGGATACTTCCTCGTCGGTGACCTCGAAAGCTTCCTGATCAGCGACCGCGGTGACGATCATCTGAGTCTTGACCTTCTTGCGGGCCTCTTCTCTGACGTCATCTCTGAACTCGGAAGGCTCCTTGCCCAGATACTTCATGTAGGTAGCCAGATCCATTCCCTGCGCTCTCAGCTGCTGGTCGAACTGGGTCATCTGGTTGTCGATCTCCTGCTCTACCAGGGGCTCGGGAACGTCGATGTCGTTGGCGTTGAAGACAGCCTCGATGACAGCGTTCTTCATGCTGTTCTCAGCACTCTGAGCCTTGGACTTCTCCAGCTTTTCTCTTGTGTCTGCTCTCAGCTCGTCCAGTGTATCGAATTCGCTGACGTCCTTGACGAACTCGTCGTTGATCTCGGGCATCTCCTGCTCCTTGATCTCGTGGACCTTGCACTTGAAGACGGCTTCCTTGCCGGCCAGGTCTTCTGCGTGGTAATCTTCAGGGAAGGTGACCTTGACGTCTCTCTGCTCGTCCTTGACTGCGCCGATCAGCTGCTCTTCGAATCCGGGGATGAATGTGCCGGAACCCAGCTTCAGGGGCTGACGCTCAGCTGTGCCGCCTTCGAACTGCTCATCGCCGACCCAGCCTTCGTAGTCGATCAGGACCATGTCTCCATCCTGTGCCGGACGGTCGACTTCGACCATGCGGGAGTTTCTCTTGGCCATCTCGCCGATCTCTTTCTCAACGTCCTCGTCGGTGACTTCGGCGCTGACTGTCTCGATCTCGACGCCCTTGTAGTCCTTGATCTCCAGTTCCGGATAGATAGCAACGGTAACGGTCGCTTCGAATCCTTCGCCCTTCTTGATCTCGCCGAACTCTGTTCTGGGATAGTCGATGACGTCCAGATCCAGCTCGTCCAGAGCCAGGGGGTAGTTCAGTGAGAAGAGGTTGTTGACCGCGTCTTCGAAGAAGATCCCTTCGCCGTAGTGCTTCTCGATGATGCTTCTGGGAGCCTTGCCCTTACGGAATCCGTCGATCTGGAATTTATCCTTTTCCTTCTTGTAGACGTTGACCACTGCGTTTTCGAATTCTTCAGCAGTGAACTCCATCTTGAATTTCGCTTCTGTGTTTTCTTTTGAAAGTAATGTAGCCTTCATGTATTTTTCCTCCTGTTATGAACGCATAGTGCATATTATTATACCGCCTTTTATTCTATCTGTAAAGACTGAAAACGCCGTATTTTACGGCTTCATCAAAACAGGACCCCGTTTGTCCACAAGGCCCTGCTCGATGTTTTCTATGCTGTTTTAGTTGCTGCAGATCAGCTCGATCCCCTTGGCGTATTTGCTGGTGTCCTCGGGCTCAAGTCCGTAGACTTCCTGCAGGCGCCGGCCGATCTCGACCAGCTCCTCAGCTTCTCCTGAAAAAAGCTCCACTTCGACTTCCCTGATCGGTGTCTGGCTGCCTCCGGCGAAGACGCCGCCTTCATCGACGGAGATCTCGAAGATCCCCTCTCCTGTATCGATGCGGAATCTCCTGCGGCGGATGTCGGTGTGCATGAGCTCGACCATTTCCTTCTCTCCGGTCAGCTCCTGCAGCTCGTCGCCGATATCGCTCTCCAGGAAGACGTCGATGTCGGGATCGCTCTCGTCTACCGGAACGGTCAGTTCTTCTCTCGTGTGCAGGCCGTCCTCGCTCTTGCCCCTCCATTTCAGGGTGGCGATCATCCGGTCATCTTCCCTGCGCACCCGGTAGGCGATCTTGTTCCTGGCCAGGTCCAGTTCCGCTGTATCGTAGTAGATCGCGTACATGCTGACCTCTTCTCTTGAGTCTTCTTCTTCTATTTCAGCAAACAGGCTGTCTTCCCAGATCCGCTCGGCGATCTCCTCGCCGGGGATCCTGTATTTAAGTTCGATTTCCATAAACTCCTTAAGGTCTTAACCAGACCATCTCCTCCAAACGTACTTCACATAATAACACTACCGGACGCTAAAGGCAAGGAAAATCGATTTGGGCCCGGGCCAGGCGGGCCGGAGAGCGGGCTGCTAGCTAGCCTTTGCACTGGCGTCAAGCGGGCCGGACCACGGCTGCGGGTCGGCCGGACCGCGGGCTGCGGGCTGGCTGTTTGTCGGCCTGAGCACTGGCATCTGGCTGGCCGGCCAGGTCTGTGCCCCCTGTTCGTGCCCTTCCATTTTTATCCATTTCGTGTTTTTGTATCAATTTCGTATTTCAGGGTGTTTTTGTACAAAATTCTTCAGGATTATTGTACAAAATCGGGATTTCAAAGGCAATAAGTACAAAGACCAAGGCATGCCATCCCATGCGAGTCAATATATACATGTATTATGAGCATGTTATGGTAAACTGTTGACTCTGCTGCCAAGACCGCCACAGCCTTTTCTTGTACATTATCCCCTCACTTTCCCAAATATGTACAAAAAGTCTGCAGAATTTTGTACATAACATGGGGAAATCCTTGGTTTTGTCCAAAGATGGTAAATTCTGGGTTCTAGCTCTTATGCAGGAGCTAATCGAATAAGTACAGGAAGCCTGACCCTTCGCCCATACGGGGCTCAGGGAGATCATCTTGCCGATCGCGCTCGTCCGATAGCTGGCCGCACCGGCCTCACGCAGGGGGCCGGCGGCCAGCACGGCGCAATCGGGATGATCTTATGGATAAGCTGCGCCTGACCGTGGACAGCTGAAGCTGCGTCCTCACCTGCCCACCGCCAGGCTTGCTTACCCACAGGCCAGGTACTTTAGAGCGGATGTAATTTTAAAGTGCTCGCCGAGGGATGACGATTTTTGCGGGCCTGTGTCCTTCAAATCGTCAAAAAGTGCCATCAGGGAAGGGACGGTATTTTCGGAGTGACGATTTTCCGCAGTCCATTAAGTTGT
>CAMOZS010000015.1 GCA_946631075.1 uncultured Bacillota bacterium
GCAGCCAGAGCTGCTTATGAGGCATTGACCGATGATCAGAAGGCCCTGGTGGACGCCGCGGTCCTGGAAGAATTGACCGATGCGGAAGCGGACATCCAAAAGGCGAAAGCCGATAAGGCAGCCGCAGATGCTGTAGTTGAGGCCATCAATGAAATGGACGAGTCCGACCCGGACAGCGTAGCTGCGGCCCGCACCGCCTATAACTCCCTGACGGACGATCAGAAAGCCCTGGTGGATGCTGACGCCCTGGAGAAACTGACGGCGGCAGAAGCTGCTATAGAAAAGGATGAACTGGATAAGGCAGCCGCAGCCGCTGCGGAGAAGGCCATCAATGATATGGATCCTTCGGATCCGGACAGCGTAGCTGCAGCCAGAGCTGCTTACGATGGACTGACCGATGATCAGAAAGCCCTTGTAAATGCTGATGTCCTGAAGAAACTGACGGATGCGGAAGAGAACCTTCCCCAGTACCAGGTCGACATTTCCACATTATTGGATTCTATAACGATCGATCCCGGTGAGTGGGATGGAGGGAGACCCTATTGTCCCTTCAGTCGCAAAATAAAGATCAAGGGGACCGATACGACGACCTATCTCTATGAAGGTAAGGATTATACAGCAGAATACCTGAACAATACCGATGCCGGTACAGGAACGGTGATCGTAACAGGTATAGGAAATTACAAAGGCACGAAGGAAATGCAGTTCACGATCAAGCCGCTCGATATGGACTGGTGGAGTGAATACTTTACGATCACACCGACTCAGACCACTTATAACGGCAAGGTCAGAACACCTGCCTTGAAGGTGACCGATACTGAAGAGTACACTTATCCGGTCCCGACAGAGTCGGATTACGATCTTTCCTGCGCAACTGACCGCAGATCCGTTGGCAGCCATGAAGTGGCCATTGACTTCAAGGGAAACTATGAAGGACAATACGAGTTTACCTTCAAGATCAACCCGAAGGGGACCAAGCTGGCCAAGCTGAAAAAAGGCAAGAAGTCCATGACAGTCAAGTGGAAGAAACAGACGGCCAGGATGCCAAAAGCCAGGATCACCGGCTATCAGATCAGGTACTCCCTCAAGTCCAGCATGAAGAAGTCGAAGATGGTCAAGGTAAAGGGCTACAAGAAGACTTCCAAGAAGATCAAGAAGCTCAAGTCCAAGAAGAAATACTATGTACAGATCAGGACCTACACAGTAGTTAAGGGCAAGGCCTACTACTCGCCGTGGAGCAAGAAGAAGGCAGTGAAGGTCAGGTAGATCTGAACAGACAAATAACCGATAGCTGAGGAAGAGGCAGCCGCGTCAGAGAGATCTGAAGCGGTTGCTTTTTTCTTCGTGCAAAGGCTGGCCGGTCGGCCAAGGGTTTCCAAATATTGGCATCTTTGTACAAATTCGGGATTTCTCCTATGTTATGTACAAAAAATCTCGGAACTTTTGTACAAAAAACAGGAAACCGAGGGCAAGATGTACAAAAAAACCATGCCCAGCCTTTGCATCGCGGCCCTGGAGCAAGGCCTGGTTTACCATAAGCGGCCCATAAAACTTGATGACTTCCAGATCTTTGGACATAAGGGCTTAGAAATCGGATTTTTGTACAGAAATCCCGAAGAATTTTGGACTTTATTACATGGAAATCCAGCTTTTGTACAAAAAACTGTGACTGGACCGGATCCGCCGAAGGGAAAAAGAAAAAAATGAAAAATTGTTAGCACTCACTCTTGACGAGTGCTAACAAAAGTGGTAATATACAGTTGCAAGGGGGAAAAGGAAAAGAGAGACCAACCAAAGTAAAGAATAAATTGACATAAAGGAGGAATGAATTATGTTGATGCCTACTATTTTCGGAGAAAGATTATTTGATGACTTTATGGATGATTTCGGATTCCCAAGTGTAGACCGGATCGCTGCCAGCAAGAACACATCGAACCTGATGAGGACCGATATCAGAGAAACTGAGGACAGTTACGAACTGGATGTCGAACTGCCGGGATACAAGAAGGAAGACGTCAAGGCTCAGCTCAAGGACGGATACCTTACCATCAACGTTTCCAAGAACGAGAACAACGACGTCAAGGATGAGAACGGCAAGTACCTCAGAAGAGAACGTTACTCCGGCTCCATGAGCAGAAGCTTCTACGTCGGCGAGGACGTTCAGGAATCCGATATCAGAGCCAAATTCGAAGACGGTGTTCTGAAACTGGGCTTCCCGAAAGAACAGCCCAAGAAGGTCGAAGAACCCAAGTACATCGCCATCGAAGGTTAAGAGTGAGGGCGGCCCGGCCGCCTGAGCCCTGGCTTCGGGACAATGATAACTCAGTAAAAAGGCCGTGGAAACACGGCTTTTTTGCTTGCCTGATTTGTGATAGAATAGTTTAGCATCAAACAGGAGGAGCGAGGACAAATGTCGATCGTTTATGATTATTTCGGAGGACTGTATATCAATCTGACCAACCGGTGTCCCTGCCGGTGCGAATTTTGCATAAAGAATTTTACCAACAGCCTGGGAACAGCCGATTCCCTGATGCTGGATCACGAGCCGTCGGTGGAGGAGGTCAAGGCCGAGCTTCGCCGGTGGGACGTGCAGAATTACGATGAAGTGATCTTCTGCGGCTACGGAGAGCCCACCGAGCGGCTGGAGGAGCTGCTGGAGATCGCCCGCTTCATCAAGGCGGCCTACGGCAAACCCATCCGGATCAATACCATAGGCCTTGCCGACCTGATCTGGGAGAGGGAAACGGCTCCGGACCTGGCCGGGATCATCGACGCGGTGTCCATCAGCATGAACGAGGCCGACGCCGAGAGCTTCGACCGTCTCTGCCATCCCAGGTTCGGGCCCGGCTCCTACGAGGCCCTGCTCAAATACATCGAGGATGTGAAACAGTATGTGCCCGACGTGGCCGTATCGGTAGTCAGCGGCAGCATCAGCCGCGAAGCTCTGGAGAAGTGCCGTGCAAAGGCTGAGGAAATGGGGGTCCGGTTCAAAGTCCGGTAGCAAACTATGTCAAAGAAAAACAAACAGAAAAATACCCATAAGACCAACGCGGTCCGGATCGTCGAGGCGGAAGGGATCGAATACCGGATGCACGAATACGATGCTCCCGAAGGCTTCCTGGACGGAGTGTCCGTGGCGACCGCCCTGGGCCAGGACCTGGACCAGGTCTATAAGACCCTGGTCACCGTCGGAGCCAGCCGGCAGAATTACGTCTGCGTGATCCCGGTAGCGGACGAACTGGACCTCAAAAAAGCGGCCAAACATTTCGGCGAGAAGAAGATCGAGATGCTCCCGTCCAGACAGATCACCCAGACCACAGGCTACATCAAAGGCGGCTGTTCCCCCGTGGGAATGAAAAAACCTTTTCCCACGGCCGTGGACCTGAAGGCAGAAGACCTTTCGACCATCATGGTCAGCGGCGGTAAAGTAGGGCTGCAGATGGAACTTCCGGTGGAAGACCTGCTGAGGATCACCGGGGCCCAGCTGGCCGACCTGACCGTGGAAAGAGAATAAACAGTCCGAAGAAGTGGAGTAAACATGGGAATCCTCGTCGCCTTCATCATTTTCATATTGTGTATGATCGGTGCCCTGATCATGGATGTGACCCTGGTCCTGCCCCTGCTGGTGGGCCTGGTCCTCTTCACTGCCCTGGGCCTTCGCAGAGGGTTCGCGGCCGGCCAGTTGGCCGCCTGGAGCTGGGGGTCCATCAAGGACTCCCTGGTCGTGATCCTGGTCATGCTGAGCATCGGCTTTCTGACCGCCGCCTGGCGGGTCTGCGGGACCATCACCGTCTTCGTCTACTACGGGATGATGGTGATCGTGCCGCCCCTGTTTTTGCTGATCACCTATCTGCTGTCCAGCCTCCTGAGCTATGCCATCGGGACATCCTTCGGCGTGGCCGGGACCCTGGGCGTCATTTTCATGGCCCTGGCCAGAAGCGGCGGAGTGAATCCGGTCCTGACCGCCGGCGTGCTCCTGTCCGGCATCTATTTCGGCGACCGGGGATCCCCGGTCTCTTCCTCAGCCAACATGGTGGCGGGAGTGACCAAAACAGAGATCCTGCCCAATGTCCGGCTGATGATGAAGAGCGGCCTTCTGCCCCTGCTGATCACCGTAGGGATCTATACCTTCCTGTCGGTGACCCATCCCATCAGCCACGTGGACCCGGAGATCATCGCGGCCTTTGAGAAGGAATTTTCCCTTTCTGTCTGGGCCTTCGCTCCGGCGGTCCTGATGCTCCTGCTTCCCCTGCTGAAAGTGGGGATCTTCATCTCCATCGGAGCCAGCGTGGTCAGCGCGGTCCTGGTGGCCTGGCTGGTCCAGGGAGTGCCCCTGCTGCAGGTCCTGGCCGCCTGTGTCATGGGCTACCACAGCAGCGGAGAGGGCCTGGGAGCCATCCTGGACGGAGGCGGCCTGATCTCCATGGTCGAGATCGCCGTGATCCTGGTGATCTCCTGCGCCTATTCCGGGATCTTCAGCGGAACCGACATGCTCCGGGATATCCAGAGCCTGCTGATCAAAGGCTGCCGGAAGCTGGGCCGCTACGGGGTGACTCTGATCGTAGGCCTTCTGAGCAGCGTGATCTTCTGCAACCAGACCATCGCGACCCTGATGTGCAACGACCTGATGACCAAACCCTATCTGGATACGGGAGGAAGCCGTCAGGAGCTGGCCATCGATATGGAAAACACCCTGATCGTGATGGTGGGCCTGATCCCCTGGTGCATCGCCTGCAGCGTGCCCCTGGCATTCTTCAATGTAGGGCCCGAGGCCATTCCCTATGCCTGCTATCTGTACATCATGCCCCTGAGCTATTTCTTCACGAAGCGCCGCTGGTTCGCGAACCGGGCAGAATGATCTCTTCCAGCTGCCGGCGGGCGGACCCGATGACCCGGATCATATCCCCGGTGTTCAGGCAGTTGTAGTACATGTCCCGGGCAAAGCGGTCGATGATGCCGGTATGAGTATCGCGCAGGTCCTGTTTCAGCTGGGCAAGGAAGAGAAGAAGGCTGCGGAGAAGGGCGGAGGAGCCGGAGGCCATCGGAATGAAGGCGATCCGGATCCGGCCGCTTTTTTTGTCGTAAAAAACAGTTTCTGTCCGGATGACGGCCCGCTCCGGCGCCAGGAGGTATTCCGGCGCCCGGTCCAGGATCCGCAGGGTCTCTTCCATCAGATAGAGGGCATCCTCCGTCCGCTCGATCCGAAAGGAGCTGAGGGGGGCAAAGCCGCTGCAGTCATAGGTCGCGTCCAGCCCTTGCTCGTGCCGCAGGAAGGACACGGGGAAAAAGCCTGGGCAGGTCCCGGAGGCCAGGATGACCTGTTCGTGCTGATAGAAGGGGTTCTTTGAAAATGTCAGCCGGTAATTGTTTCTTTCCCACATATGGTTCACTCACTTTTTCTTTCGCTCACTTTCCGCCCCCGCATTTGCTGCAGGGGGTGTAACCTTTCCGGATGGCTTCGGTGCGGTCGATGACCGTGGTCCTTCGCTTGATGGTCCGGCAGCTGCCCCGGTGGTAAGCCGTATCCTCACCCTCAAAGCAGTAGACGATGCTGCCGGAGGGGATGGTCTGGGACTGGCAGGTGGCGCAGGGGCTGTAGCGGGACCGGATCTGCCCGTTCAGGATCTGGCTGCGGACCGTCGCCTTGACATAGGTGCAGGTCCTGGTATGGTACTTTTCCCCGGACTGAGGGAAGATCCAGACCGGGTCTTCCGGAAGATCATTCTCCAGTCCTTCTGTTCCCAGAGGCTCGCCGGAATAGTCCTGCCCGACGAAGCCCCGGTATTTGACCCGGGCAGAAAAGTCCAGACCCCGGCCGAAGCCGGCCGGAAGCCTCAGATCGCTGCTTACCGCAAGCTCATAGGAGGTCAGGTGGTCTGTTTCTCCGTCGGAATAGTCGCAGAGAAAGTTCTTCAGCTGATATCCGGAAAGGCTGTGGCCAGACTTTGCCAGGCGATGCCGGATCCGCATCCCGGCGGTGGCCGCGGAGACCCCGTCCCGGGACATGGAGCTTGCCACACAGCTTTCATCCGCCGCGCAGTGGAAGGCGTTTTCCCAGCCGCCCTGGGCCTTGGTGTAGTAGCCCAGGGCCAGGAGCATCAGCAGGACCAGGGGAAGGAGCATGGCGGCCTCAAGGGTATAGTATCCTCTGGTAGAGTGTCTCATAGGAATATCTCCGTCCGTTGACCGCGGTCTCCATGCGGATGCCGCTGCAGTATTCTCCGATCAGGAAACTGCCGTTTACGTTTTTTCTCATGTTGATCTGGATCAGGTCCAGGATCCGGGCGGTCATGAGATCGCTGTCCTCAAGGAAGAGGAGGATCCGGAGGTACTGATCATAGGAGAGACCCGTATCCTCTTTCGGATGGATGACCCGGTTCGGTGTCTGGCCGGAAGCTGGATCGAGTTCGTCTCCGGGGACAAAGTCCTTGATGACGTTTTCCAGATCGACCGCCCAGCTGTCCCCGTCCTTGTTCAGCGGCACCCGGAAGCCTTTCAGAAGGAGCTCCGCATCGTTGGCGGATTCGGCGTAGGCCCATGCCGTGGCAAGGCCGGCCTGGGTGAGAGGGGCCGCAGGACCCGGTGTGAGGACTTCCGCGGCGGCGGCCAGGGCATCCCGCTTGGCTTGATCCGCATAGAGGTAGGCGAAGTTGAAGGGAAGGCGCAGGATCCGAAGATCGGAAGCTGTTTTCCTGCGGGTTCCGGCATCGGTCAGCTCACCGTTCAGGATGTACTCTATCTCCCTCTGGAAAAAATGATCCGGAGCCGGGGCAGCCGTCGTACGGTTAAATGTCGACAGCACATAGGTCGAAAGCAGGTATTTCTCCGTTCCATCCCGGAAGACGCCGGTCACATCGGTCAGCCGGCCGGCAAATTCCTCGATCCGGCTCAGAAGATCCTGAGAGGGAAGCTGCCGGGAAGGAAGGGAGGCGATGGTCGGCCCATGCCGCAGGGCCCGTCCGGCATCGGTGTCCGAAATGACCGGCTCTGCGGAGCTGCTGCCTCCGGCGCCCGGAAGTCCTGGACTTCCGGAGTCCCCGTCCCCGGAAGGAGTCCATGCTCCCCCGCTGCGGACCCAGGCCAGGATCTGCTCCCGGATCACGGCGAAGTCAGAGGAGGTGAAGCTGCCGCATTCCACGCTGCTGCCGGACAGGGTGACCTGGGGATCCTGGCCGAAGGTATACGTCAGATAGTGATCCAGCCTGGCTGACAGGCCCCGGTCATCTCCCGGCATGAGAAAGAGGCCGTATTCCTCCAGAAGGACCCTGTCGAATTCGGACAGGAGGGAAATGCCGGTAAGGCGCATCAGGGCGTCCGTCCGGCTGGCTGCCGAGTACTGGATGGTGCTGTAAATAAAGGCAAAGCAGACCGAGACCAGGGCGGACAGGATCACGCAGAGGAAGACGGAGCTTGATCCCTTGCGGCTCTTTCTCATCATCGGTAATCGTTTATCTTCCGGGCCAGCATGTGATAGCGGACATAGCTGACCCCGTCAGTGGCATGCCATATGGCTTCGGTGCTCTCCGATACGCGGCTTTTGAGAAGAAGTTGATTCATCATAACAGTTGTCTCCTTTCCTGAAACTATCTGAAACAGACCCTGGCGGCCGGTGCTCAGGACCGCGTCGCTGGCGGCGGCCGGCTGCAGGGTATGGGTGAGGCCGGTCAGTTCTCCCGCCTCCGCCCGCAAAGCCTGGTGCATCTGACATTGTTTCACTGTGGTGTCATAAAAGAACATGCATATGAGCAGGCAGGTGAGCAGGGACAGGATGAGAAGTGGGAGCACCACTGCTGCTTCGACCATCGTGCTCCCGCGGCGGTCCGGCCCCATCAGAAATTGCTCAGACCTTCGAAGGTCCGGTTGACGAAATCCGTGATCTGGGTCCTGAAGATCAGACCCAGGGCGACGGCGATGGCCACCAGAATGGCGACCTGGACCAGTTCCATTCCTCGTTTGCTTCTGAAATACATTCTGTTCATTGGTAAATCTCCTTTCTGTTTAAGGCGGAGCTGAAGCTCCTGGCGCTCGTTATAACTGCAGCAGGGCGGGCGATACCGTGATGATGATCAGCACGCAGAGGAAGATGGCCAGGGGGAAGGTCATTTTCGTCTCTGCCAGCCGTCCCTCTTCCTCGGCCCGGAGCCTGCGGGAGAGCCAGAGCTGTTCGGATTCCCGCTCCAGCTTCCGGGTAAGCTCCGCTCCCTTGTTGATGTTGTCCGATATGATCCCGCTGACCCGCATCAGCTCGCTGACCCCGCTGCTCCTGGCAAAACGCTGCAGCTCCTCGTGCAGGACGGCGTTGGTGGTCTTCACGGACCGGTAGATGGAGCGGATGTTCGAAGTAAAATAATCACCGCTTTCATCTTCTCCGTCCTGGCCTGGCATGGATTCCTCCACGACGACCTCAAAGGCCCGGCTCAGCACCAGGCCGGCGCCGAGAAGAAGGACCAGCTCATTGATAAATGACGGCAGCTGGCGGAGGACGGACTGCCGCTGCAGCTCCTGCTGCCTGCGGATGGGCTGAAGCCGGTTCCGGTAGACCATGACCATCAGGATCAGGGTCAGGGCGGTCAGCAGGAGGGTGCTCCCGGTCCTGCTCCGGCTCCACCGTATGGCCTGGCCGCTGTCAAGCGCTGAGGGAAGAGGCACCTTCCTCCGGGCCGTGTCCTCGTTGAGCCCCGCCGTCAGGGACCGAAGCTGGCTCCGGATCATCTCACCGGTGGAGGGGGAAGCAGGGGATGTCCGGGAGGAGTCTTCCCGGGAAGAGCCTTCCTGCCCGTCCTCGTCTTCTGCCCGCTCCGGCTCCAGCCGGATATCGTAATGCTGGCGGATGGTCTCGGAACCATCCTGAACTTCCGCGTCCAGTCCGATGTGACCGGCTTCTTCTCCTGCGGCAGGCCGGATCAGAAAGAGCCTTCCGTTCTCCCGCTGGATAGAGACTGTCTGTCCGGTCATGGACAGGAGGAGATCAGCAAGGATGATCATGACGCCCACGACCCCGATCAGGAGGATATTCCTCCGGGCCTTCCGGGTAAGGGCCTCCTCGTTCATTTCCCCGTGCTCCCGCCTGAAGGCCGGCACTTTGACCCGGGGCATATTAAACCGCAACATCGGTCATCCTCTCCATCAGAGCAAGTCCCGCCGCCGCCCCGCCAAGGCAGAGAGTCATGATCAGCCGCCCCGGTATACCGGCATAGAGAACGCCGATATAGGAGGGGGACAGCAGGTTCAGGGCCAGGAGCATGACCGCCGGCATAGCGCAGATCAGCCTGCCCTCCAGCTTTTTCTGGGCGGTGATCACCCGGATCTGTTCGCTGATCTTCATCTTCTCTCCAAGGATCTCCGAGGAGTGGGCGATGATCTGCTGCAGATCGCCGCCGGTGCTCCGGCATGTCAGGTAGACCTGGACGAATCCCCGGATATCCTCCGATCCTGAGCGGAGGGCGAAATCCGATAAGAGGCTCCGGTCGGTTTCCCGGTTCTCCCGGATGCTCCGCTTCATGGAGCGCAGTTCCGTCATGATCAGGGCGTCGGGCTCATAGAGCAGGGCCAGATTCTCGCCGGCCTCCACCAGAGCTTCCTCCATCTGCCTTCCGGCCGCTATGGAAGCGGAAAGGGAGGTCAGAAGATCCCGGAACTGCCGGTTCAGCTCGGCCTGCCGCTTCCGGGCCAGATGTTTCTCATACAAAGGCAGGAAACGGCGGATCAGAAGTCCGCTGAGGGCGGCCAGGATCAGGCTCCGGTAAAAAAGGAAGGCGATCATGGCGATGCAGCCGTAGCCGATCCCTTCGAAGCGGATCCTCTCCCGCCTTGACAGTTCATAGGAGCTGTAATCTTTGATCATTTCCACACCTCCAGTTTCTCTGTATGGATCAGCTTGTTTCCGGTCAGGCCGCTGTCATGGCGGTAAAGGGGATTGGTCAGGATCCTGCCGTCACGGACGCAGTCCAGCTCGGCGATCTCGATGACCCGGCGGCTCCCGTCCCGCATCCTGCTCATGTGGACGATGATATCGATCCCTTCGGCGATCTGGCTGCGGATGGCCTCGACGGGGATCTCCGCCGCCTCCAGAAACATGGCTTCCAGCCTCTTCAGGATCCCGGCGACGCTGTTGGCGTGTCCGGTGCTCATGCTCCCGTCGTGACCGGTATTCATGGCCTGGATCATGTGGACCACTTCGCTTCCACGGACTTCCCCCACGATGATCCGGTCCGGCCGCATACGCAGGCTGTTTCGGACCAGCAGGGCCATATCCACAGCCCCCTTGCCCTGGGCGTTAGCGCTCCGGCACTCAAGGCGGACCAGGTTTTCGGCCTGATCGATCCGCAGCTCCGCCGAATCCTCGATCACGATCAGCCGTTCATCGGAGGGGATGCAGCGGGAAAGCACATTCAGAAATGTAGTCTTGCCGCTGGAGGTACCGCCGCTGATAAAGCAGTTATAACGGGCTCTGACCAGCCTTTGTATCAGGGCGGCAGCCTCGGGGGCTATGGTCCCGCTGCGGATCAGGTCGGCCATGTCCATGGGCCGGTTCTCCGGGAATTTCCGGATGGTCAGGGCCGGCCCGTCCAGAGCCACGCTGCCGAGGACGGCGTTGACCCGGGAGCCGTCGGAAAGCCGGGCATCGACGATGGGGTTGAGTTCATTGATCTCCCGGTGAACGCCGGCGGCAAGGCGGCGGATCAGCTCCTCAAGATCCTCTTCCGTGTCAAAGGACAGCGAGGTCTTCTCCAGGTGGCCCTTTCGCTCCACGAAGACCCGGTCCGCCCCGTTTACCATGATCTCCGTGATCGACGGATCGTCGGCCAGGGGCTGAAGGATGCTCAGCTCCCGCCGGAGCATGAGGAAAAGCCTGCGGATCAGCTCTCCGTTCTGCCGGCTGGTCCGGCCGGACGCCTGGGGAAGATGAAAGACGTAGCTTTCGATGATGGCGAGGGCCTGCTCGTCGGTCAGTTCCCGGGGCTGCTCATTGATCTTCTGCCTGATCTGGCGGAGATGTTTCTGTGTGTCTGTGCTATTATTTATCATTAATGGAAATATATGCCTCCTTCGATATGCTGATTATAACCGGACTGGTAAATAATGGCAAGTAGTGAAAACCAGTGTTTTTTGCGGATTCTTACATGTTGACGCGCAAAGGCTGGTGCAATATAATAGGAGCAGCACGAACAGAGGTTCGCGCGGAGATAAAGGAGAACGTAAATGAGAATATTTCATGTAGCTGACCTGCATTTCGGCAAGTCGATCTACGGCCTGTCGATGCTGGAAGATCAGAAATACTGGTGTGAACAGCTTTTGCAGCTCTGTGACCAGAGGAAGCCGGACGCTGTCCTGATCGCGGGAGACGTTTACGACAGAGCGGCTCCGGGAGGGGACGCGGTCGAGCTTCTGGATCATCTTCTGACCGCTCTTGCGGAGAGGGGGATCCTGGTCCTGATGGTGGCGGGAAACCACGACAGCGGCCAAAGGCTGGCCTTCGCCAGGACCATGCTGGCCGCCCAGAAGGTCCACATCGCCGGCAGTATCGACCGGAAGACCGGCCGGATCGACCAGGTGTACCTGGAGGATCCCGACGGATTCGGACCGGTCCGCTTCTGGCTCATGCCCTATACCTATCCGGAACAGATCCGTCTGGCCCTGGGCGAGGGGAGCGAGGAGAACTGCCGCACCTACGGCGAGGCGGTGCAGGCCCTGCTTGAGAAGCAGGATATCAATAGTAATGAAAGAAACGTGATCATTGCCCACCAGAATGTGACCGCGGACGGCCGGGAGACAGAGCGGGGCGGATCCGAGACCATGGTAGGCGGAGTCGGACAGATCGACTACCACGTTTTCGATGATTTCGATTATGTCGCTCTCGGCCATATCCATTCCGGCTATCCGGTGGGCCGGCCCCAGGTGAGATACGCGGGAACGCCCATCCATTATCATTTCGATGAGCTCCGCCGCCAGGAGAAGGGGATCGTCGAGGTCCTGCTGGAGGCCGGGGACCAGCCGCCGAGGATCAGCACCCTTCCGGTCCGGCCCCTCCATCCTATGCGGATGATCGAGGGGAAGAGGCAGGAGGTCTATGACCAGCTGGCTGAGGATGAAGGCCGGGATGAATATGTCGGCATCACCCTGACGGATGAGCGGATCACGCCGGAGACCGCCGGCTATCTGCGGGAGCTTCTCCGGATCCGGGGGAGCCGGCTTCTCCTGCTCCAGTCGACCTATGCCGAGTTTGCCGGCAGGGGGGCTGCCGCGGCGGCGGAAGCTGTCCGGGAGAAGGCGGTAGAGGATCTCTTTGCCGATTTTTACGAGGAGCAGACAGGAGGAGACCCGCCGGATGAGGATGAATACGATCTGCTGAAGTTCGCGGCAGACCTGATCCGCAGAAGAGAGGCCGGCCAGCCTTTGCAGGAGAAGGAGATCGACCGGCTTCTGGAGCATGCCGGGACCAGGGGAGGTGAGGATAGATGAGACCGATCGAACTGACCATGACCGCCTTCGGATCCTATGCCAGGACCACGACGGTGGATTTTGACGCTTTTGGGAGCGGACTGTTTCTGATCACAGGTGATACGGGAGCAGGCAAGACGACCATTTTTGACGGGATCGTCTTCGCCCTGTACGGGGTCCTGAGCGGGTCCGAGCGGCGGACGGACATGATGCACTGCGACTATGTCAGCAAGTCGGAGGATACCGTAGTGAGCCTGCGCTTCGATCAGGGGGGCAGAGAGTACCAGGTGCGGCGGACCATCCATTTCCCGCGGAGAAGAGGCGGCGATGATTACGGAACCGGTGTGCAGGACGCGGTCCTGGTCGAACCGGACGGGCCGGGGGAAGAGGGAGACGGTCAGAGCACAGTGAAGGGCCCCAGGTACGTGACGGAGAGGATCACGGAGATCCTGGGCCTGAATCCGGACCAGTTCCGCCAGATCGTCATGCTGGCCCAGGGAGAATTCAAGCGCTTCCTCAAGGCCGACAGCGAGAAGAAGAACGAGATCCTGGGCAGGCTGTTCGATAACTCCCTGTATCTGAATTACGAGGAACTGATCGGCCAGGCCTTCAGCAGGCTGCGCAGGGAGAGAGAGGATCAGCAGGAGCAGATCCGGATCCAGATGGAACAGATTTTTGCCATGCCCGAAGGGGGGCTGGAGGAAAAAGAGGCGGAGGCCGGCTCCCGGGAGCAGTGGCTTGCGGGTAATCCCAACCTGGTCTCAGATCTGGAGAAGCTGATCGCGGCAGAAGAGGAAGAAGCCGGCAGGGCGGAGAAGGTCCGGCTGGAGCGAAAGGCCAGGCTGGATCAGCTGAACAAGGAAATGGGTTCGGCCAGAGAGCGGAACAGCCGGCTCCGGGAGCTTAAGGACAAGGAGAAGCATCTGAAGGAACTGGAAGCTCAGGCCGGGTCAATGGAGTCCCTGCGGGGCCGGATGTCGGAGGCGGCGGCGGTATTCCGCAAGGTCCGTCCCGCGGCAGAGCTCAGCAGGAATGCCGGCATTCAGCTGCAGGCGACCGGCAGGAAGATACGGGAACTTGAGCAAAGGCTGGACCAGCTGGAGCAGGCCAGGAATCAGACTGCCCTGGAGCTGGAGAAGAACGGTGAGCGCCAGAAGCAGCTGGAAGACCTTGCAGCCGGGATCCAGACCCTGACAGACAGCCTTCCGGTCTACCGGAAGCTGAAAGAAGAAGAGGACCGGATCCGGGAACGGGAGGTCAAACTGAAGAAAGATCAGGCCGGGCTGGACCGCCTTGAGGTCCAGGCGGCGGACTCGGCCAGAGGAGCCCTTGCGGCCAGGAAGGAATACGACGAGCTTTATGATGCCTTTGTCAGGGGCCAGTCCGGCCTGCTGGCTGATTCCCTGAGGGATCAGCTGCGGGAGGACGGTCAGGCTATCTGTCCGGTCTGCGGGTCCTCTCTCAGAGAAGGAGACGAAGGCCGGCTTGCCCTGCGGGCGGAGGAGACTCCGGATCAGAGCCGGGTGGAAGAGGCCAAGGCAGCTTTTGAGAAGGCGGAGAGCCGGCGGGCGGATCAGCTGAGACAGAAGGAAGTCCTGAAGGCAGCGATCGCCAAAGAAGGGGAAGCACTTGAGGCTGCCCGCCAGTCCCTTCAGGCCCGGGCCGAGGGCCTGCCCTTCCCCTCCCAGGAAGAAGCGGAGAAAGAAATCCGAAGTCTTGGAGAGAAGAAGGCCGCTTTGGACAGGCAGATCCGAGCGGCAGAAGAGGACCATCAGAAGAAGCAGCAGCTGTTTGACGCGGCGGCAGGCGAGCTGAAGGGAGACCGGGAACGGCTGCCTCTGGAGGAGAAGAGGGCGGAAGAAGCCGGGCAAGCCTTGCGGCAGGTCCTGACGGAGACCGGCTTTTCATCCGAAGAAGCCGCCGAGGAGGTGGTCAGGGAGATCAGTGATCCGGAGAGATGGCTGGCAGAAACGGAAGAGAAGCTCCAGGCTTTCCGCGTGGATCTTGAGAGCAGCAGACAGACAATAGACCAGCTTCGCCAGCAGACTGCCGGATGGGAGGAAAGGGATCTGACCGCCCTGAGCGAGGAGACCGCCCGGGCGGACGCGGCCCTTGAAACAGCGGCCGGTCAGCTGCAGAAACAGCAGAACCTGCTGGACAACCATCAGAAGGTCTGCGCCGCCGTGAAAGCCCAGAAGGAGATCCTGGCAGGCAGCGACCGGGCCTTCCGTATCCTGAGCAGGCTGTCGGCGATGGCTCTGGGGTCTGCGGGGGACGGAGGCAAGCTTTCCTTTGACCGCTACATCATGGGGGCCACCTTCCGGGAGATCCTGGCGAGGGCCAACCAACGTCTGGAGATCCTGTCCGGCGGCCAGTACGAGATGATCCACCAGACCCAGGGCTACCGCAAGAACGCCAAGGCAGGTCTTGACATCGAGGTGTTCGACCGCAATACCGGACAGCAGAGAGAATCCGCTTCCCTTTCCGGCGGTGAGACCTTCATCGTGTCCATGGCCCTGGCTCTGGGTCTGTCCGATGTGGTCCGCGGCAGGGCCGGGGGCCGGGAGCTGGAGACCCTCTTCATCGACGAGGGATTCGGAAGCCTGGACGACAGCGCCCTGGAGAAGGCCATGCAGGTGCTGGGCAGCCTTTCCGACGATGAGCATCACCTGGTGGGGATCATCTCCCACGTCAGCCGTCTGGAGGAGAGCATCCCCCAGAAGATCATCGTCAGCAACGGAGAGGAGGGAAGTTCTCTCAGGATCTGCGGAACGGAGGATTGAGCCGGGGGAGGGCCTCCGCGGCGCAAGCGGATCCGTACGGTTTTTCTTGCATGAAACTGCAATTTTTGATATAATTCTCTCACGTGTGTATATTTCTGTACGTTATTGTGATAAAGCGATAAGCTGGATAAACTAGATGAGGAGAAAGAATTATGATCAATGGCATTGACGCGGGCGTACTGGCGGTCAGCAACATTCTGTACCAGCCCTGGTTCGTTCCGCTTATCCTGATCGCAGGCGGCATCTACATGACTTTCCGCTGCAAGTTCATGCAGGTGGGAATGTTCAAAGAAGCCTGCAAGGTGATCACCGAAAAACCCCATGAGGGCGGCGTTTCATCCTTTGGCGCCCTGATGGTATCCACCGCTTCCCGGGTAGGCACCGGAAACATCATCGGCGTGGCGACGGCCATCATCTGCGGAGGTCCCGGCGCCATCTTCTGGATGTGGGTCACCGCCTTCTTCGGGGGAGCATCCGCTTTCGTAGAGTCTACCCTGGCTCAGATCTACAAGAAAAAGGACGATGACGGAACATCCAAGGGCGGCCCGGCCTTCTACATGAGAGACGCGCTGGGGCAGAGATGGCTGGGCGTCATCTTCTCGATTCTGATCATCGGCACCTACATGGTCGGATACAACATGCTGGCAGCCTACAACCTGCAGTCCACCTTCAAGGTCTACAGTTTCTACCACGACGGCTCCACACCGGCCATTATCGGCATCATCCTGGCCGTCCTGTTCGGCGCGGTCGTTCTGGGCGGAGCCAAGCGGCTGATCAGGGTCACCGAGGTCCTGGTACCGGTCATGGGCGTCACCTACGTGCTGGTCTCCCTGATCGTCCTGGCCATCAACATCCCCAATCTGGGACAGATGTTCGGCATGATCTTCGAGAGCGCATTCGACTTCAAGGCCATCTTCGGCGGATTCGCGGGATCCTGCATCATGTACGGTGTCAAGAGAGGCCTCTACTCCAACGAAGCTGGTATGGGTTCCGCTCCCAACGCGGCAGCCAGAGCTGACGTATCCCACCCGGCCAAGCAGGGTCTGGTCCAGATGCTGTCCGTCTTCATCGACACACTGCTGATCTGTACCGCGACTGCCTTCATGTGCTTGTCCACCCTGACCGAGACCGCTCCTTACAATCTGGAGGACGGTCCGGCGGCGGCAAACTACGTGCAGGATTCCCTGGCCACCGTCTTCGGCGGATTCGGCCCGACCTTCATCGTGATCGCCATGGCCTTCTTCGCTTTCACGACCCTGATCGGCAACTATTCCTACTGCGAAGGCTGCTTCGAGTTCATCATCAACAGAGAAGCCAAGCACAGCGAACTGGTCGTCATGCGGCTCATTGCGTCCCTTCTGATCTTCCTGGGAGCGGTCGCTTCGGCGGGCCTGGTATGGGATCTGGCCGACATGTTCCAGGGCTTGATGGTCGTCACCAACGTGCCATCCATACTGATCCTGGGCGGCATCGCCTTCCGCTGTCTGGATGACTACAGGAAACAGAAGGCTGCGGGCAGGAATCCGGTCTTCAAAGCTGCTGACATCGGACTCAAGCAGAAGACCGATTATTGGAACTAGAATCATATCCTATGCGATACTGCAAAGGCTGGACCGGCCCCGTCGGCCCAGCTTTTGCGTATAGTCAAATATTCGTCAAATCGGATACAAAGTAATAAAAAACGGCTATAGTAAACCGGTTGGTGATAGACGATAATTGAGGTACAGGATACCTTGTTATCATTTTATTATTATCAATTTTGTAAGGAGGGGTTCGAATGAGTGAACAGCAGCAGCTGCAGGGTGTTGCCGGTCTGAAGAAACATGATATCAAAGTTTCTGGGATCGTTTTCATGCTGTATTGTCTGGTCGCTGCCGGAGCCTTCGGCATCGAGGAAATGATCCCGGAAGCCGGTCCCGGTATGACCATCCTGTTATTATGTATTTTCCCGTTTATCTGGGCGTATCCGATCAGCAGTCTGGTCGCGGAATGTTCCTCGGTCATGCCGTCGGAGGGCGGCGTGTACGTCTGGGTCAAGGAAGCCTTTGGTGAGTTCTGGGGTTTCCAGACCGGATGGTGGGCGACCGTATCGACCTACATCACCAACGGAGTCTATGTTGCTCTGGTTTCCGGTTATGTCAGCCAGATGATCCCCATGTCCTACGCGGCATCACTGGCCCTGAAGATCGGCATGATCGCCATCTTCACCATCGTTAACCTTCTTGGCCTGAGAGAGGTAGGCACCGTCAGTACCATCCTGTCTCTGCTGATCGTCGCGGCCTTCCTGCTGGTAGCGATCGTGGGCTTCATCAACTGGAATACTAATCCGGTCGAGCCCTTCATGCCGGAAGACTACACGCTGCTTGACGGACTTGGCGGCGGCATCTGCATCTGCATCTGGATGTACTGCGGATATGAATGTATCTCCAACATGGCCGGCGAGGTCAAGAACCCGCAGGTTATCCCCAAGGGACTGAAGATCGCTATGCCTCTGGTCGCGCTGACCTACGTTCTGCCGACTCTGGGCGGTCTGGCAACTCTGCCGGAAGGTTCCTGGGAGATGTGGTCCACCGAAGGCGGATTCTCCGGAGACCACGTTGGATACGCTACCGTACTGACAGCCAATCTGGGACAGGCCTGGGGATATATCTTCCTGGTCATCGCCATCATTTCCCAGTGCGCTATCTTCAACACCTACCTGGCATCCGGCTCCAGAGGATTCTTCGTTCTGGCGGACG
>CAMOZS010000016.1 GCA_946631075.1 uncultured Bacillota bacterium
ATCATCGTCTGCGCCGGAGGCATCTGCGGAGCCCTGATCTCCGGCATCAGCCCCGGCTATTCGAAAAAGCTGGAGACGGCCCGGACCTATGTGGAGGAGGAGAATTACGACCAGGCGGAGGAGGCTTACCTTGAGCTGATCGCCGACACTCCGAAGGAAGAGGCTGCTTATCTTGAGCTTTCGGATGTCTACGTCACCCAGAAGAGATACGAGGACTCGGTCGCCATCCTCAAGAAAGGCGAGAAGGCCACCGGCAAAGAGTCCGTGTTCAAGGAACCCCTGCAGAAATCGAAGAGAGGCTTCTCCGGCGTCTGGAAAAAGGCTTACCAGAAGATACTCAGGAACCATCAGGTCAAGATCGAGCTCTACGAGTATCCGGAGTACTCGGATCCCAGCGGCGCCACTGCCCTCTGCGATATCAACGGCGATGAGATCCCGGAGCTCTTCTTCATGGAGGGACTCTATGAGTATGGCGGCGGCACCCTGTATGTGTACAGCTATCGGGGCGGCAAGGCCGTCGAGCTGGATGTGCCCTTCCCCCAGATGAATCTGTCCCGGTCCTCAGAAATGGAGGACCACTTCATCGACGCGGCAGCCGGCGGCGGTACGGTCTTCGCCGTATATAAATCGGCGCAGGACGGCCGCTTCGTCATCAGCGCCTTCATCATCGACGAAGACAGCCAGACAGTCTCCTGTGAATACACCATCGATGAAGACCTGACCGTTACCGAGGAGTACTGGGGCGATTACTGCAGCCTCATCTTTAACGACAGCGGCAGCGAGATCACCGGCAGGGACCACGACTACTATCACGGTGAGGAGACCATCGATCAGGGAGAATTTGATAAAGAGCAGGACCGGCTGGCCGGGGATATCGAAGAGTTCCTGCTCACCAGCAGTCTCCGGACCAACCCGGAAAGCCCCATCCTGAATCAGACGACTGAACGGGAAAGCTCCGCCCTCTTCTGCGCGGACATGATCCGCAAGCTGGCTGAAAACAAGAAGGATAAAGGCGGGGCAAAGGCTGAGCCGGCCGCTGCCGATTACAGCGCGGTCCTGGATGAGTACGAGAGCGTCTTCCAGCAGATCATGGACGGAAGCTACACTTCGGGAGATGAGATCAGCGAGCTGGGAGATCTGAAGTACGTTCCCGAAGGCTTCATTGTGGGAGTATCCGATCCCACGTCGATGGAATATCACTCCGATCTGACCCTCCAGTACGCCGAAAAGGACCTGAACGGAGACGGGACCATGGAACTGATCACCGGATGCATGAGCGGTGACATGGACAATCCTGTCATCGACAGCGTGTTCACCATGAGCAAAAACGGTTCTCCGGTCCGCCTGATCTCCAGTGACAGCTTCATGTACCGGGCCTATCTTGAGATCAGAGAAGGCGGGCTCATCGAATACAGCGGAAGCTCCGGGGCGACCGCCATGAACTACGATTTTTACAGTCTGCCCAAGGGCGGGACCGAGCTGAAAAAGGAAGACAGCTTCTCCACCAGGTCCGATGAGAATGATTATGACACGATCATCTATGACCACAACGGGGAGACCCTCTCCGAGGGTGAGTACCATACCCAGCTGGAGAAAAGGCAGACTGCGGACCTCATGAAACTGGACTGGCAGGAGAAATGACCGGCGGCATCTGACCGCAATTGAAAAGGGCGCTGCGCGGCGCCCTTTTTTTCGTTCTGTTCTTCCAGATTTATTCCCCTGCTTCCGTACCCAGCAGGCCGATCTCCTCCGCGTAGGGCTTCATGCCCTCGATGCAGATCTCCGCCACGTCCCGGACCTCCATGCCCAGGCGCTCGCAGCCGTCTTTGATGACCTCCCGGTTGCACTTGGCGGCGAACTTCTTGTCCTTGAACTTCTTCATGAAGCTCTTGACGGTCAGGTCGGTGATCCCGTGGGGCCGCATCCTGGCGCAGGCGCTGATGATGCCGGTCAGCTCATCGACCGCGTACAGGCTCTTCTCCATATTGGTGACCGGTTCCACCTCATTGCAGATCCCGTAGCCGTGGGCCAGGATGGCCCGGACGTCTTCCTCCGGCACTCCCGCCTCCAGAAGAGGCTCTTCTGTGTGCTGCAGATGCTCCTCCGGATACTTCTCATAGTCGTAGTCATGCAGGTATCCGACCGCCATCCAGTGCTCCTTATCCTCACCGAAGTGGTCCGCCATGGCTCCCATGGATGCCATGACATTGGTCGCGTGGATCCGCAGATGGTCTTCCGTGACCATGGAATCGTTCAGCTCTCTTGCTCTCTCTAATGTTAACATACTCCCTCCTTTATTTCTTCGCGACGAACAGGGTCCCGATCTTCTTTCCGTCCACGATATCGTACAGTGCCTCCGGCCGGCTGCCGTTGGTGACCAGGGTGGCCGTCCCCTGTGACGTGGCCAGCTCTGCCGCCTGCAGCTTGGTCCTCATGCCGCCGGTGCCCCTCCGGGAACCAGCGCCTCCGGCCAGCTTGTAGGTCGACTCGTCGATCTCCTCGATCCGGCCGATCAGCTTGGCGTCCTTATAAAACCTGGGATCATTGTCGAAGAATCCGTCGATGTCGGAAAGGATCACCAGCAGGTCCGCGTTGCAGAGGACGGCGACCACTGCCGACAGAACATCGTTGTCGCTGAACAGTTTCTCCTCGGATTCGATCTCCGTGTAGCTGACCGAATCGTTCTCATTGACGATGGGGATGATCCCCTGCTCCAGCAGAGCCTCAAAAGTGTTGGACAGGTTCTCCTTCTTCTCTTCCTGGCGGATGTCCTCCGCGTTAAGCAGGATCTGGGCTACGGTCTTGTTGTAGTAGCCGAAGAACTTATCATAGAGGAACATGTTCTCGCACTGGCCGACTGCCGCGGCCGCCTGCTTCATCCGAAGGGATTCGGGTTTGCGGTCCAGGTGCATCTTGTTGGCTCCTACGGCGATGGCGCCGGAGGAGACCAGGATGACCTCGTTGCCCAGGTTATGGACATCCGACAGGACCCGGGCCAGTTTTTCCATATTCCTCAGGTCGCTGTTTCCCAGCTCGTTGGTTAATGTAGACGTACCGACTTTGACGACGATCCGCCGTTTTCTGACAGACATAAGGCCTCCCGCAGCCTGAGGCTGCTTCCTACATATATACTTCTACCATCATGGCGAGCACCAGAACCAGGGCGACGATCCCGAAGATCACCGTCATCCTCATGGCCCGCTTCTTGTTTTCTTCTTTTTTCTGATCGGCGGATACATCCAGCCGGTTCTGTCTCTTTGCGCTCATGGCCAGCCTCTTCCTTTCTCTGGCCCCTCCAGCCTTTGCTTATTCGGCGATGACGACTTCGGGGGCTTCGGCGCTGGCGATATGCTTGGTCACGGTGCCGCCCAGCTCGCTCTCGATCATGGCCTTCATTTCTTCCAGGGCCTGATCCATGACATCGTCCCGCTCGCCCGCCACGGTCTCGATGATCATGAAGGCGTTGGTGGTTTCCTCTGTGAGCATGGTGCGCACGGATTCCCTCCAGTTGAAGCAGCGGCAGATGGCGCCGGCGTTATCCTTGTAGACGACCTCGCCCGGATAGGGAGGCTCGCTCTTATCGCTGCCGTAGGTCACGAACTCCTCGCCGCCCTCGGCCACGGTCAGCCGGTTGTCGCCGTCGAACTTGTCGATGTCTTCTCCGCCGATGGGCACGCCGTACTTCAGGGAGATCCCGTTGTAGATGTCGACCAGAGGGTTGATGGTCCCGATGGAGTTTCCTTTGGCGACCCGCTTCAGCAGGGCTTCGATGGAGCAGCGGGCTCCCTTCTTGGTCTTGAATTTATAGAAGGCGTCCCGCCAGGTCCGGATGATCGGGTTCTGAGTGAACTCGGGATTTTCGATGTGCTGGTGGGCCAGCTGCTGGCATTCCTTCAGGAAGTCCGCGTACTTGTCCTCATCCTTGATGTGGTTGTCGATCCCCTTGCATACCAGGATCCCGATCTTTGACTCCGGGAAGATCTCCAGGTAGGGCTGCTCCATGATAAATTTCTTCATTGCTTTTCTCCTCTTGCTATTTCAATGTGTTCAGATACTCGATCAGGGGTTCGGCTCCGGTGACCCTGAAGTCCTCATCGCCTATTGACAATGCGCTTTCCCCGAGCAGGGTGTACTCGCAGGGGGCTTCATCCTCCATGGAGAAGGCAAGGTCGATCTCGGCCGGTTCCGTTTCATCGCCCGAGGCATCCTCATCCGCCTCAACATCATCCGCCTCAATGTCGTCCGCCTCAGGATCATTGCCTTCAGGGTCATCGCCTGCGGACGCTGTCTCCGCGTCCGCTGTTACGACGATATTCTTGAAGAGCCGGTAGGTCTCCCTGACTTGGTCCGGCGTGTCAATGGTCACTTCGGTCCCGTCATCCCAGCTGACCTGGATCTTCTCCATGGTCCCGTTTTCATAGGCCGCGACCAGAGCCTGGGCTTCCGTCCGTTTGTCAAAGATCAGCACCGGCGTTCCCTCGTCCATGACGGTCTTCAGGTCCGGTGTGTCGGCATCGTTGAGATCCGCCGCTTCCGTTCCGCCCGGGCCGCCCTTGGGCAGGACCACCGCCAGACAGATCAGAAGGCATATGATCATGGATCCGACCAGGACCATCCCGGTCTTAGAGAACTTTCGCTGTTTCATCGTCTTTCTCCTCCTTCCTTTCGCCAAAACGCCGGCTACTTCAGGTCGTGCTGTTTCTCGGTGAGGATCAGTTCCTGGAATTCATCCTGGATGGCTGATGCGCCCTCGATGGCTTTCTTTACAAGCTGTTTGGTGCTTTCGGTCGGCTGGAAGAGCTTTCCTGCATCGGCCTCTTCGACCATCTTTTTGACCAGGCCCAGAGAGTGGCCTCCATGGGTGAATCCGTAGGATCCCCTCTTCTCTTCATTGCAGAGCACGTGGGCGTGCTTCAGGTCTTCCAGACATTCTCTGAAGTCGGTGACGAATGCTTCCGCCAGGTTGAAGGTCAGGTCCGCCCGGCAGACGATCCGCTGGACCGTCACTTCCTCCGCCCCGTCCGGCAGGGGATAGGTCGGTACCTGCCAGCCGTGCATCCGCAGGCGGTCGGACAGGTCATACAGGTTCCATACGACCGGAGTCCCGTCCTTATACTTGGCCTTCTCCTTCAATTTATAGCAGACGATCGGCATCCTGGAGCCGTGATTGTAGAGTTCAAACAGTCCGGTGTGTTCGATACGGTCGCCGATGACCGAGGAGATCTCCTGGGTCTTCAGGTGGATATGGCTGTAACCCTGCCTGCCGAAACGGAGGAAGTTATAGTACTGGCCTACGATCTGGCTGGCGCTGCGGGAGAAGTTGATGGCCATGGTCGGCATATGTCCGCCCAGGTAGCTGACTTCGAAGATCAGCTCTTCCGGCAGATACTTCCGGTCACGCCAGACGACCCAGCCCACGCCCGGGTAGGTCAGGCCGTACTTGTGTCCGGAAGTCGAGATGGACACGACATTGGGCAGACGGAAGTCCCATTCCAGATCCGGCTCGGTGAAAGGTGTGAACATGCCGCCGCAGGCGCCGTCGATATGGATGACCAGCTCCGGCCGGTCCGAATGCGCCTTGTTGTATTTGTCGACCAGGGCGTTCAGTCCCTTGATATCGTCATATTCTCCGGAATAGGTCGTTCCCTGGATACCGACGATACCGATCGTGTATTCGTCGACATAGTCCATGACATGATCCAGATCCAGGGTCAGGCTCTTCCTTGTGACGGGGATCACACGCAGATCCACATCCCAGTAGACGCAGAACTTCTCCCAGCAGATCTGGTAGGCCGCGCTGATGACCAGATTGGGTCTGTGGGTCAGGACATCCATGCCCTTTTCTCTGGCCTGGTTCCTCCAGCGGAACTTCATGGCCATTCCGGCCAGCATGCAGGCCTCACTGGAGCCGACGGTGGAGGTGCCCAGATAATCGGACTTCTTGGGCGCGTTCCACAGATGGGCCAGAATGTTGACGCACCGGTTCTCCAGCTCCGCCGTCTGGGGATACTCGGACTTGTCGATCGCGTTCTTGTCCAGTGTCTCGCTCATCAGTTCGACCGCCTGCTTCTCCATGTAGGTCTGGCAGAAAGTCGCCATATTGAGTCGGGAATTGCCTTCGTCCAGGAGCTGGTTCTCGATCAGTGCCTTGGCCGCTTCCGCGTCGATGGATTCCTCATTCAGCCTGTACTTGGGAATGACCGACCCTTTTTCCTTCGACCCGTATCCGAAGGCCATGCTTCTCAGTTTCTCTTTGTTTTTTTCTCCGTAGAGCATTCTTGTTTTCCTCCTGACTACCCTGTTCCGTCACAATAATATTTTTATTTATGGTGGTCGGTCGTGTCGCTGAACCTGATCAGCTCGGCGTAGCGGCCGTTCCTTCGCATCAGTTCTTCGTGGGTCCCTTCTTCCCGGATCTGCCCCTCATCGATCAGGATGATCCGGTCCGCCCCGCGTATCGTTGAAAGGCGATGGGCGATGATTATTGTAGTCCGCCCCTCCGCCAGTTTGTCAAAAGCTCCCTGGATCCGGGATTCCGTCACCGTATCCAGTGCCGAGGTCGCCTCATCCAGGATCAGGATCGGCGGGTTCTTCAGGAATATCCGCGCGATCGAGACCCGCTGCTTCTGTCCGCCGGACAGGCGCACGCCCCGCTCTCCCACATAGGTATCGAAGCCTTCCGGCATAGCCATGATATCATCATAGATCTCGGCAGCCTTTGCAGCTTCGCGGACAGCCTCTTCATCGGCCGAAGGATCGCCGTAGCGGATGTTCTCCGCGATGGTATCGGCGAACAGGAAGACGTCCTGCTGCACGATCCCGATATTCTTCCGCAGAGACTGGCAGGAGATCTGCCTGACATCCCTTCCGTCGATGGAAATGCTGCCCTCGTCCACATCATAGAATCTGGGCACCAGCTGGCACAGGGTGGTCTTGCCTCCGCCGGAGGGTCCCACGATAGCGACCGTCTCCCCCGGGCTCACATGCAGGTCGATCCCCCGCAGCACGTCCTGGGGCGTATCCTCATCGGCCGGCTCATAGGCGAACCAGACTCCTTCCATATCGATCTGCCCCCGCACCTGCCCCAAAGGCTGGGCATCCGGCCCGTCTACGATCTGGGGCTGTGTCCGCATGATCCCGATGAACCTGGTCAGACCCGCCCATCCGTTCATGAAGGTCTCCATGAAGTTTCCCAGCTTGCGGATGGGGTTGATGAATGTGCTGATATATAAATAGAAGGTGATCATGTCGGCGTAGTTCATCTGATCCCGCATGATCAGCCATCCGCCGAAGGCCATGACCGCCACCGGCATGATGCTCATGAAATATTCCAGCGACGAGTTGAAACGACCGAAGGCCTTGTAATTGTCGCACTTGGCTGTCTTGAACTGGTCGTTGGCCTCCGCGAACTTACTGTAATCCGCCTTCTCGTTGGCAAAGGCCTTGGATGTACGCACGCCGGACAGACCCGACTCGATCTCTCCGTTGATCTCCGCCAGCTTGACCTTGACCCTCTTCGATGTCAGGACCATGTTCCTGCGGCAGAGCAGGATGATCACCAGGAAGAGGGGGATCAGGACCAGGATCAGCAGAGCCAGTTTCCACTGGATGGTGAACATGATGATGATGGCGCCGATGATGGTCACCCCTGCGATGAAGAGATCCTCCGGCCCGTGGTGGGACAGCTCCGTGATCTCAAACAGGTCTCCCGTCATCCGGGACAAAAGCTGGCCGGTCCGGTTCCGGTCAAAGAACTCGAAATCCAGGGACTGGATATGGACGAAGAGATCCTCTCTCAGGTCCGCCTCCACCCGGACGCCGAACATGTGCCCCCAGTAGGTGATGATGAACTGGAGGACTGCCTTCAGAAGAAAAGCTACCACAAAGACAGCCATCACCATGAAGAAGGCGTCGAAGGCCTTTTCGGGAAGCATCTGATACATCCCCCGGCGGGCGACCAGGGGGAAGGCCAGATCGATCAGCGACGCGACCAGGGCGCAGGAGAGATCCAGCGCGAAGAGCTTCCAGTGGGGTCTGAAGTAACTCAGAAACACCTTCATGATAGGCTGTGAATAGTCTTTATGATTGACCGGCAGTTCTCTGTCTTTCATCCTGTCTCAGCTTTCAAAAAATCTTCTTTAATACTATCATTTTCCTTTAATTCGTGCAATAATTGTATGTGTACATTCTATGTACATTTCACGAGAGGTATTTTATGCAAAGTCTGGCAACCATCGATATCATAGCCGCCCTTGCGAAAACCTTCATCATCATACTGCCGGGATACATCGTAACCAAACTGGGCATCATCAATTCCCAGCACACCGCCGGCATGTCATCGCTGATCACCTGCGTCACCTACCCGTGCCTGGTCATCACCGCCATGCAGATGGAGTTTTCCATGCAGGTGCTGAACAATTGCAAATATGTGGTCCTGATCTTTCTCGGCGCGGTCGTCTGCGCCCTGATCGTATCGAAGATCGTATCGAAGATCGTGAAGCTGCCGCCGGAGCGGGCGGGGATCTTCGCCTTCATGCTGGTCTTCGGCAACACCGGATTCATCGGACTTCCGGTCCTGAACGGACTGCTGGGGTCCGAGGCTGTTTTTTACGGGGCCCTCTGCGATTCCTCCTATGATATCTTCATGTTCACCATCGGCATCACCCTGATCAGAAACGGGGCATCCGACGATGACATGACCCTGGGCCAGACCCTCAAAGGTCTGATCAACCCCTGCCTGATCGGGGTCCTGATCGGCCTGACCTTATATATCTGCGGCATCACTCTGCCGGAGGTCATCGCGGCCCCGGTCGAGCGGATCGGCAACGTCACCAGCCCCCTGGCCATGATGGTCGTCGGCTCCCACCTGGCCCACGTCAGGATCCGGGACCTCTTCACCAGCGGCCACGCCTACCTGGTCTGCCTGATGAAGCTGATCGTGTTCCCGCTGATCGCCCTTCTGATCGTCAAGCTGACCATCGGAACGGACACCCTGCTCGCCTCGGTCATCGTCCTGCAGGCCGCCATGCCGGTCGCCATGCTGTCCGTGATCTTCAGCGAGCGCTACAAAGGCGATGTCAGCTTCGCCTCTACCGGCGTCATGATGACGACACTGATGTGCATCATCACCATCCCCCTGCACGCCATCCTGCTGCAGCATGTGTGATACTGAATCAAACAATACGGAGTGATATATATATGGATAGTTCCGCTTTACTGCAATACATCGAGCTTTATTTCACTACGGGCGTCCGCTGGGTCTGCGCCGGTCTTGGCGTGCTGATCCTCCTGCACCAGCTGGTCTCACTTCTGAAGATGCGCAACCCATCGGAGATCTGGGCCTATCTTCGCTGCCCGGACGGCAGCAGCGTTCCCCTGACCCACTGGGAAAACCTGATCGGCCGCGGCCGGGGATGCGACATCATCCTGAACCTGTCCAGCGTTTCCCGAAGCCACGCCACCCTGATCCGTGATTCGGGCGGGACCTGGAGATACCACGATCTGAATTCCAAGAACGGCTCCTACATCAACGGAGTCCGGGTCTATCAGCCGACCGTCCTCAAGGGCGGCGACCAGCTGACCATCGGAGGAGAGGACTTCGAGCTCTACCCGGTCAGCCTGAAGGAGCGGCTGGCCAATGTGGAACGGCGCAAGCGCCGGACCCATCCGGTATCGCCCTGGCCCTCCCTGGTCCTTCTGACCATCTTCCAGCTGCTGACGGTCATCCAGTTTCACATCTCTCTTGGGAATGACTTTTCCGGCCAGATCCCTGCCGCCTTCGGCCTGATCTGCGTCCTGATGTGGTTCTACGTGATCCTGATGCGGGGCTTCCGCAGGAACGGGTTCGAGATGGAGATCATCTGCTTCTTCCTGTCGACCCTGAGTCTGGCGGTCACCATATCCTACAGTTATACAACGGACGGCGTCCTGAAGCAGGCCATCTGCGTCTGCCTGGGCGTGGCGGTCTTTTTCTTCCTTTGCTGGTACCTCAGGGACCTGACCCGCACCAAGAAGGTCACCTACCTTCTGCTGGGGATCAGCGGCTTCCTGCTCCTGGTCAACCTGCTCTTCGGCGAGGTGACCAACGGAGCCCAGAACTGGATCCACATCGGCGGCATGTCCCTGCAGCCATCGGAACTGGTCAAGATCGTATTCATCTACGTCGGCGCGGCAACTCTGGACGAGCTGCAGGAGAAGCGGAGCCTGTATCTGTTCATGGGCTTCAGTATATTCTGCCTGGGCTGCCTGGCCCTGATGGGCGACTTCGGAACGGCGATCATCTTCTTCGTCACCTTCCTGGTCATCTCCTTCCTGCGGTCCGGCGATTTCACCAAGCTGATCCTGATCGTGGGCGCTGCCGGCCTGATGGGCCTGATGGTCCTCCGTTTCCGGCCTTATGTCGCCAGCCGCTTTGAGACCTGGGGCCACGCCTGGGACTACGCTACCGAGGGAGGCTACCAGCAGGTCCAGACCATGACCGCGACCGCAAGCGGCGGTCTGCCGGGTCTTGGCGCCGGCGAAGGAAACCTGGGCAACCTGTTCGGAGCGGGGACCGACCTGGTCTTCGGAATGCTGGCAGAGGAATGGGGACTGATCATTGCCTGCCTGGCCGTCTTCAGCATCATCACGCTGACGGTATTCGCCTTCCGTTCCATCGCGGCCGGCCGGTCGACCTATTACAGCATCGCCGCCTGCTCCACCGCGACCCTCTTCGTTTTCCAGACCACCCTGAATGTACTTGGTTCAGTGGACATCCTGCCCCTGACCGGTGTGACCTTCCCCTTCCTTTCATCGGGAGGCACCAGCATGATCGCCTCCTGGGGCCTGCTGGCCTTCCTGAAGGCGGCGGACACCAGACAGAACGCCAGCTTCGCCATCCGGCTCGACCGCAAGAGCGAGTTCAAGGATCACCTGGCAGACGGCGATTTCCAGAACCCCGAAGATATATTCTCCGCCGTGGACGGCTGGGAAGGCCAGTCCGCCCAGTCCATCTCCGAGCAGATGGACCAGGATCCGGAGTTCCAGAAATTCTGGGAGGAGAAGCAAAGGCAGGCTGAGCGCGAGCTGAAGGCAGCTCAGAAAGTCCAGCCCGCCCAGCAGGCTCCAAGGCCCAAGAAAAAGCGGCAGGCCCAGCAGGCCAGGCCGCAGACCCAGGTCCAGCAGCAGCCGGTCCAGCAGCAGCCGGCTCAGCAACCTGCACCCCAGGCCCGGCCCCAGGCTCAGGCGGGCCAGCAGCAAGCCCGGCCACAGGCTCAGTCAGGCCAGGCCCAGCCATCCAGGCGGGACCGGCCGGAACCTGCTCCCCAGCCGCGGACTCCGTCCAAACCCCGGCCCAGGCCGGTTTCCTACGAGAACGTTGATGACGATGCTTTCTTCCGGAGCCTGGACGAGAAGAGCGGACGGCCGGAGGGCCGCCCCACCATCCAGACCTATGATTCCGGAGAAGAGGATCAGCCGGTAACCCTTGAAGACCTGTTTGGAGGCGATAACAAATGAAAAAAATAGAACGACGGGCTATCCTGTGCCTCCTGGTCGCAGTCGTCCTGGTCACGGGATTATGTATCTTCATATACCGGGACGTCCGGGACGGAGCCGAGTGGGCTTCCTATGAAGGCAACCGGGACGTCTTCGCGGACGGTGACCTTGCCAAGGGCGCCCTCTACGACCGGCACAGTGAGCTTCTGATGAAAAACACTGCCGACGGAATGGAATTCAATGAGAGCTCTGATGTCCGGGCGGCCTGCATGCATATCACCGGCGACCGGGACAACAATATCGCGACCGGAGCCAACCGGATCTTCGTTGACCGGCTGATCGGATATGACTTTATCAATGGCATCTATACCCTGAACAATCAGGGCAAGGATATCTACCTGACCCTGGATGCCGGCCTTTGCGCGACTGCCTACAACGCCCTGTCCGGCCGAAAAGGCACGGTGGGCGTCTACAACTACAACACCGGAGAGATCCTCTGCATGGTCTCTTCGCCCACCTATGATCCGACTGAGCCCCCGTCCGAAGTGGAGGACGGGACCTACATCAACCGGCTGACCGGAGCCACCTTTGCCCCGGGCTCGACCTTCAAGCTGGTCACCGCGGCAGCGGCTATCGAGCAGCTGGACGACGCCTATGATTACGAGATCTACTGCGACAGCTTCGTCGACTACGGCAATGATGACCGGGTCACCGACGTGGAAGCCCACGGCACGGTCGACCTGGAAAAGGCCCTGGAAGTCTCCTGCAACTGCTACTTCGGCAAGCTGGCCGAGAAGGTGGGCAAGAAACAGATGCGGGCCTATACGAGAAAGGCCGGCCTGATGGAGAGCTACGACATCGACGGGATCCATACCAAGAAGGGTTCCTTCGACTTCCCCAAGGGCGGGGTCAACCTTGCCTGGACCGGGATCGGCCAGTACAACGACATGGTCTGTCCCTGCAATCTGATGGTCTACGCCGGAGCCATCGCCCGGGGAGGCGAAGCCGTCCTGCCCTCGATCATCGACCCCAGGTCCCTGGTCGGCAAGCAGGTCTCCAGGATGACGGCCCAGACAAAAGAGATGATCGGCGAGGAAACAGCCAAGTCCCTGAAGTCCATGATGAAAAACAACGTGGAGAACCATTACAGCGGAGAGTATAATTTCCCGGGCCTGGACCTCTGCGCCAAGACCGGTACCGCTGAGGTCGCCGGACAGTCGGCGCCCAATTCCTGGTTCGTCGGTTTTCTGAATGATGAATCCCATCCCTATGCTTTTGTCGTTCTGGTCGAGGAAGGAGGCTACGGACTGGATTCCGCCGGCTCCGTCGCCAACACAGTCCTCCAGTACGCCGTCGGCGGTTACGACGACTGACCGGATGACTGAGCGGGAAGCAGCTCAAGTTGAAAGGAGTGTATAAGTGATGACAGCTACAGTAGAACGAAAGCACTCATTCGTGCGTATCATGGTCCTGAGTCTGGTCCTCCTCGTCGCCCTGTTCGGACTGGCGGGGGTCTGCGGGGACGGCCCAGCCTTTGCGGCATCCAAGGCCAAGCTGACCAAGACCAAGGTCACGGTCCGGACCGGGGACAAAACCAAACTGACCGTGAAGAAGGCCAACAAGAAAGTCCGGTGGACGACCTCCGACAAGAAGAAGGTGTCCATCGTCAGGAAGACCGGCAAATACAAGCAGACCGTGGTCCTGAAGGCCGGAAAGAAGACTGGCTCCTGCTGGATCAAGGCTAAGGTCGGCAAGAAAACGCTGAAATGCAAGGTGACCGTTAAGAAAAAGGCTGGCCAGGCGGGGCCGGAAGTCCTGCCCCTGAGCGACTCTTCCGTGGACCTTGCCAAAGGTTACTCGTTCAGCCCGGCGGCTGATACCGGATCCTCCGATGCCTTCGACCAGGCTTACACAGACTTTGCGGTCCGCCTCCTTCAGGCCACACTGAAGGAAGACACTGCGGGCGGCAACGTCCTCATCTCCCCTGACTCCGTGATGACGGCCCTCACCATGACCGAAAACGGGGCCGGCGGAAAGACTCTGGAGGAGATGCAGAAGACCCTGACCGGGACGGTGTCCCCGGCCGAGGCCAATGAATATCTGTTCCGGATGCACTCCCGCCTGGCAGGATCCAAGGAAGTGATCTACACCAACAGCAATTCCATCTGGGCCAGGGAGGGACTGATCAAAGCCGCTCCGGCCTTCCTGCAGACCAACAAGCGGTACTTCAACGCCTCCTTCTACGAGGCGCCCTTCAATGAAGAGACCGTCAGCGATATGAACCGCTGGGTCTACAATAATACAAGGAACAAGATCAAACAGATCATCGATCCTGCTTCCGGCCTCAGCGGAGATGCCCGCCTGGTCCTGATCAACGCCGTTGCTTTCGAGGGGGCCTGGCCCCGTCCTCTGACCCCTGTGGACGCGGCCTCGGAAAAGGTCTTCACCTGCGCCGATCAGACGGAGCAGACGGTCAATATGCTGAAGGGCAGCGGGACCGCCTATCTGAAGCTTGCGGGAGGAAGGGGCTTCTGTGAGAACTACGCCAACGGTGAGGTGGCCTTTATGGGACTTCTTCCCCCGGAAGGCATGTCCGCCCGGGATTACGCGGCGGGGCTGACCGCGGCCGATCTGAGGGCTGCCTGGAAGGACCGCAAGGAGCCGGCCGGCGGGGTCATCTTCCATGTTCCCCAGTTCAGCTATGATTATGACGCTTCAATGAAAGATGTTCTGATCGGGATGGGGATGGAGCAGGCCTTTACCGGTAACGCCGACTTCTCGGCAATGGTCGATGAAAACGGGCCGGACCCGGAGCAGACCCTCCTGATCAGCGACGTGCTCCACAAGACCCATATCTCCCTGGATGAGATCGGCACCCAGGCGTCGGCCGCGACCGCGGTGATCATGGAAAAAGCCACTTCGATCATGGATCCGCCCCAGCCGGAGCGGGTCTATCTGGACCGTCCCTTCGTTTACGGGCTGATCGATACCAAAACCGGCAATCCCCTCTTCCTGGGGATCGTAGAAAAGATCAATTAGGATAATCAATGAAAGGAGCATTATCATGCAGCATTATCAATACAGAACGAACGGTATCTGCCCGTCCCTGATCGATTTCGACCTGGACGGCCAGACCGTCCACAATGTCCAGTTCACCGGCGGATGCAACGGCAACCTGAAGGCCATCGGCAAGCTGGTGGAGGGCATGAGCGTCGATCAGCTTCACGGACTTCTGGTCGGCAATACCTGCGGGCGCAAGCCCACTTCCTGCGCCGATCAGCTGGCCCAGGCAGTCAAGCACGCAAGGGACAATGCCTGAATTAAGACAGACAACAGCAGAAGCAATGAAAGAGCGGCCGCGCATTCGCGCGGCCGCCTTTGTTTTGCCTTGCTTTGTTTTGTGTCGCTTGCCTCAGCCTTTGCTTAAGCCATAACAAATCCCATGATGGCGTATCCGATGAAGCTGACGATGGCTGCTATGATACCGTAAGGCATCTGAGTGAATGCGTGCCTGAAGTTGTCGCATCCGCAGGCTGCGGAGGTCAGTACGGTAGCATCGGAATAGAAGCAGATGTGGGATCCGAAGACACCGGCGGAGATGCAGGCGCCTACGGCCAGCGGCATGTCGACGCCGATGTTCATGGCCAGCGGGATGATGATCGGCAGCGCGATAACGTACATGCCCCAGTTGGTTCCGGTGATGAACTCGGTGCAGGCCAGGACCAGGAAGATGATCATGGGCGCTGTCGCCGGAGTCATGACTGTGGTCGCCGACTCGATGCACCACTTGGTGAATCCGATGGTCTCGTTCATGTCCGCGAAGACGAAGGCCATGACCATCAGCATCAGGGGCAGGATCATGTTCTGGATACCCTTGATGATGATATCCCAGAATTCGGACGCCGGCATGATGTTCTGGGCCATGTACATGACGAACATGACCAGCAGGGTAGCCAGGACGCCCATTTCCATATCCGTATCAAAGATGATGGTCGCAACGACCAGGACGATGATCGGAATGAAGAAGTTGAACATCTTCGGGTTTTCGGGGATATTGCTCTCGCCGCCCTTGTCGCTTTCGAGGATGGTGATCTTCTCTGATCCCGGAGGAGCCAGAGGTCCGCCCTCGGCAACACGCTGATAGGCCTTCTTCATCGGGCCGATCTTGGGGACCACGCCGATGATGACGAGGGGTACGATCAGGGCCGCGATCCAGGCGTACAGGTTGAAGGGAATGGTCTTGATGAACATTCCGATCTCACTTGCGCCTTCCTCCTGCCAGCCGTTGGATGTCAGGATACGGCCGCAGAAGACTGCCCAGGTCGTGATCGGCACCAGGACGCACAGAGGCGCCGCGGTGGAGTCGCAGACATAGGCCAGCATTTCACGGGGTGTTTTGTGTTTGTCCGTCAGGGATGCCATGCAGGATCCGACGGTCATGGAGTTGAGGTAGTCATCGATGAAGATGACGCAGCCAAGGATCCATGTCCAGATCAGGGCCAGCTTTTCGCTCTTGGCTTTTTTCGCAGCCCACTGACCGAATGCGTGGGCTCCGCCCGAACGCTCGATCAGGGAAATGATGCCGCCCATAAGTCCGCAGACGATGATCAGCCAGGCGATATCTTCGGACATCATCGTGTTCAGCAGTGATTCACTGAAGGCCCACATAACGTTGGAGCCCGGCTCGGAACACATGATGAAGCCGACGACCGCACCGATGGTCAGCGCTTCGATGATACGCTTGGTAACGAAGATGTAAACGATCATCAGCAGCGCCGGGATCGTGCACAGGACGCCGAAGTCCGCAGGATCTTCCGGAAGGAAGAAATTCAGAATAAATGCGGCAATGATAATGATTGCAGCCACTGCCAGTGATTTTCGCGCATTGAATGTCGCTATCTCATTGGCAATGATCTCGTTTTGCTCTTTCAGAGACATTGCAAACCTCCTTTCGCTGTGTCCAAATAAAGCAATAAAGATGTGATGACACTTATAATTATATTACTATTCTGATAATTGTCAAATCACCGCCCCTCTCTGCAAATGTGCTATAATCTTAACGAAAGTCACAGCGCTGCAAACCTGCAGGAGGCCCTTATGGCAAAAGAGAAGACCCGGTCCCCTCTCGGGATCATTCTTAATATCATCGGCACCGCGATCATCATCGCGGCCATCATCCTTTGTCTTACCCTGACCCTGCCCCGCCTGGCCGGCTACTCCGGCTACTGCGTCCTGACGGGAAGCATGGAACCGACTATACCGGTCGGCTCCCTGATCTATTCCAAGTCGGTCGATCCCGCTTCTCTTGAAGAAGGCGATGTGATCGTATTCAGCGACGGGCGAAGCGATGTCCCGGTCACCCACCGGGTCCTCAGCAATGAGCCCGACAACGGTCAGGTCATAACAAAGGGAGACGCCAACGCTCAGGCTGACCTCTCCCCTGTTTCCTATTCTGATGTTTACGGACTCGTAGCTGTTCACATCCCGGTGCTTGGCCGGCTGCTGATCCCCCTGGGGACCCTGACCGGCAAGCTGGGCATCGTCGCT
>CAMOZS010000017.1 GCA_946631075.1 uncultured Bacillota bacterium
TCCTGCTGGGCCTTGTTGAAACGATGGATCTCATCCACGAAGACGATGGTCTTCTCTCCGAATCTGCGGCCCGTGTCCGCCTGCTGCATGACCTTGCGGATGTCCTTGATCCCGCTGGTCACCGCCGAAAAATTAATGAACTGGGCCCTGGTCTGCCGGGCGATGACGCCCGCCAGGGTAGTCTTGCCGACTCCCGGCGGCCCCCAGAAGATCATGGAGGACACCTGGTCCTGCTCGATGATCCGGCGAAGGACCCGTCCCTCTCCCAGAAGATGCTTCTGGCCGACGATCTCTTCGATCGTTTTGGGACGAAGCCGGGCAGCAAGGGGCTGGCTGACTTCCCGCTCAAACATAGACATTTGTTCGCTCATACTAGAATCCCAGGGAGTCGTTGACCAGGATCAGCTGGATCCTGCCCGGGTGTTTGGAATAGCGGGTGATCAGGAACTGGCAGCAAATGGTATCGGGGATCTTGCAGTCCATGCAGGAGCCGGTCTTGGAGCACGGCGTCGAAAGGCCGAACCGCTGGGCGTTGATGGGAGCCGCCACGTTGCGGGCCCGCTTCATGGCTCCGTCCAGATCATCGCACACCTTGTTCATGCCTACGATGAAGAGGACCTGTTTGGGTCCCTGAGCGATGGCGGAGACCCGGTTGGCGTTGCCGTCGATGTTGACCAGCTGGCCGTCCTCCGTCATGGCGTTGACCGATGCCAGATACCAGTCCGCGTCGTAGGCCGCCAGCATGGCCGCCCTTTTGTCCGCGATCTCATCCCGGTCGATGAAGTTGTAGTTTCCCGCCTTCATGGCGTCGACCAGGCCGATCTCCTTAGCGCTCATGGCCCCGCCCATGGTGACTGTGCTGCCCTGGGGAATCAGCTCCAGAGCCTTCTTCAGGGCCTCTTCCTTATTTGCGGCGTAATAGCCGGTCATATTCCTCGTCTCAAGGCACTTGATCACCTTCTGTGCCAGAAGTTCATTTCTTTTTCTGATGTTTTCGTCCATTTCGCGTCCTCCTTCACTATGAGTCTATCATACCATAGTCCCTGCTTTTGTGGTAAAATGAATTCGCCCAAAGCCGGGCGGAAAGGAGATCGCTATGGATTACAAATGCTCTTCACCCTTTGAATTCACACTGCCGACCAAGATCGTCTACGGAAGCGGCGTGCTCAGACAGCTGCCGGAGGAGATAAGGCTTGCCGGCGGCACCAGGGTCCTGGTGATCACCGATCCCGGCCTGGTCAAGGCAGGCATCTGCAGCCGGGTGACCGACCTGCTGGATGATGCCGGACTGACCTACACCATCTTCGACCAGATCGAAGCTAATCCCAAAGACGTCAACGTTGAGGCCGGAGCCCGGGCCGCGCGTGAGATCGATGCCGACTGTCTGCTGGCCGTAGGCGGCGGAAGCCCCATAGACTGCGCCAAGGCCATCGGCGTCCTCCTGGCCCATGACGCGGAATACATTAAGCCCTATGAAGGCAAGACCGCGGCGACCCTGCAGGGGCCCCCTCTGATCACCGTTCCCACCACCTCCGGGACCGGAAGCGAGATCACCTTCTCCTCGGTCATCACCGATACCAAAAACGGCTACAAGATGACCATCAAGAGTCCCTATACCGCCGCGACAACAGCAGTCTGCGATCCGGAGCTGACCCTGAGCGTTCCGCCCATGGTCACGGCCACCACCGGTGTCGACGCCCTGACCCACTCCATCGAAGGATTCACGGCAGTCAACAGCGAGCCCATCGGCGACGCGGCGGCCCTCTACTCCATCGAGCTGATCGCGCAAAACCTGGTCAAAGCGGTGGAGGACGGCTCCAATCTGGAAGCCCGCAGCAATATGCTGATGGCCAGCATGCTGGGCGGCATTTCCTTCAGTCATTCGGACGTGGCTTCCGTCCACTGCATCGCCGAGGCCCTGGGCAGCCTGTATGACCTGCCCCACGGCACCTGCAACGCCATCTTCCTGCCCTATGTCATGGAATACAACATGGACTTCTGTGCCGAGCGCTATGCCCGGGTAGCGACCGCCATGGGCCTGACCTGGGAGACCGAGGATGAAGGCGCCGGGAAAGCGGTGGCCTTCGTCAAGCAGCTGACAAAGGATGTCCACCTGCCAACCTTCGCCTCCCTGGATCCGGATCCGGCGGATTTCCCCAGGCTGGCCGAGATGGCCTATAACAACGGCTCCAACGAGGACAATCCCCGGCCCATGACCATCAGAGACTATGAGATCCTGCTGGATATCGTCTATAAGGATGGGGCCGGAGAATAAACACAGGCAGCAAAAAACCGCGGAAGGTTTTCTCACAAACCGTCCGCGGCTTTTTTTCACTTCTAATCTTCTTCCTGTTTCTTGAATGTGGCGTAGCGCTCTGCCGCGTCATCCGCCGCTTCCTTGAACAGCTTTTCGGCGTTCTCCGGGAAGGTGATCTTCAGGGCCGCATAGCGGTTCTCACCGTCCAGGAAGTCTTCGTACAGCATGCTCGGTGCCTTGCAGTCGACACACATCTTCTTTTCCGGAAGATCCGGATTGTAACGGTACAGAGGCCAGTAACCGGACTGGACCGCCCGCTTCATCTCTTCCTGCACGTTCTGCATACCGCTCTTGATGCCATGGACCGTACACGGTGTATAGGCGACGATGACCGACGGACCCTTGTGCTCTTCCGCCTCGCGGATGGCCTTGATCAGCTGGTTCATGTCCGCGCCCATCGCAACTGACGCCACGTAGACATTGCCGTATGTCTTCAGGATCTGAGCGATATCCTTCTTCTTGGTCTTCTTGCCGGATGCCTGGAACTCAGCGACTGCTCCCAAAGGAGTCGCCTTGGAGCTCTGTCCGCCGGTGTTGGAGTAGACTTCGTTATCGATGATGAAGACGTTGATGTCCTCGCCGGTAGCGATAACATGGTCCAGACCGCCGTAACCGATATCATAGGCCCAGCCGTCACCGCCGTACATCCAGAAGCTCTTCTTGCAGAGATAGTCTTTTCTCCGCAGGATCTTGCGGGCCAGCTCGAAGGACCGGGGCTTCAGATCCTCCTGGAAGGCATCTTCCACAGCCATCTCTTCCAGCTCCGCCACCAGCAGGTCGGTGGCTTCTCTCGAAGCATCGATGTCATCGTAGGTATCCACCCAGTCGATGGCGTACTCGCTTCTCGTCTCTTCGATGTATTCCAGGACCTGTTCCTTCAGCTTCTCACGCTGCTGACGTACGGAGAGAAGCATACCCAAAGCCAGTTCGGCATTGTTCTCAAACAGGGAATTGGTCCATGCCACGCCGTAGCCCCTCTTGTTCTTGCAGTAGGGGATGCCCGGCATGCCGCTGCCCCATGCCTGGGAACAGCCGGTGCCGTTGGCCCAGTAGATCTGCGCTCCGAAGAGCTGGGTCAGCAGTTTGGCATAAGGGGTCTCGCCGCAGCCGGCGCAGGCCGCCGAGAATTCTACCAAAGGCTGGCGGAACTGGCTGCCCTTCACCGAGTACGGTGAGAAGAGATCGCCCTTGTCGGTCAGATTCAGAGCATACTCCCAGCGAGCCTGGGAATCTCCGGTCGGATTGGCCGGCTGCATCTCGATGGCCTTGCCCTTTGCCGGACAGACCGGGATACAGGAGCCGCAGCCGGTGCAGTCGTACTGTGAGATCTGCAGGCTGTAGAAATATTTCTGACCGTCTTTGGATTTATAGCTTCGAAGCGGAGTCACAGTAAAGCCTGTCGGCGCGTCAGCCGCTTCTTCCGCGTTCAGGATATATGGACGGATGGCAGCGTGCGGGCAGACGAAGGCGCAGCGGTTGCACTGGTTGCAGACCTCCGCCTTCCAATGGGGCACATGGACCGCCAGTCCACGTTTCTCCCATGCGGTGACGCCCATCTCGATCTGGCCGTCCTTCATGGTGGCCAGGACGCTGGTCGGCAGGTCATCGCCCTGCTGCCGGTTGATGGGATCCACGATGTTGCGGATCATCCATGGCCTGCTCTCATCTTCCATCTCTTCTTCCACTTCAATGTCCGCCCAGGCCGGGTCCACCTCGACCTTCACGAAGCCCTCCACGCCGGCTTCCACCGCCTGGATGTTCTTCTGGACGACTGCGTTGCCCTTGGACCGGTACTTGCTCTTGACCGCCTTGATCATCTCGGAGACGGCCTGTCCCACCGGAATGACACCGGTGATCGTAAAGAAAGCGGCCTGGAGGATGGAGTTCTTGTGGCTTCCCAGCCCCAGCTCTCCGGCGATCTTGGTGGCGTCGATGATGTAGAGGTTGATGCCCCGCTCCGCCAGCAGTTTCTTATCTGAGGGCCACAGTTCCCTGGGAACGTCCTCGACCGTCCAGGGACAGTCGATGAGCAGGGTCCCGCCCGGCTTGATCTCTTCCACGATCCGGTAATCGTCCAGGAAGTGGTGGTTATGACAGGCGACGAAGTCCGCGTGCTTGACGTAGTAGGAACTGCGGATCGGCTCCTTGCTGAAACGCAGGTGAGACTTGGTGGTGCCCAGAGTCTTCTTGGCGTCGTATTCGAAATAAGCCTGACCGTACATGTCGGTAGTCGTATTGATGATCTCAACGGTGCTCTTGTTGGCTCCGACGGTACCGTCACCGCCCAGGCCCCAGAATTTGCACTCGACCGCATCATCCCCCTGCAGCACGAAAGGCTTCAGAGGCAGGGATTTATGGGTCAGATCATCGATGATGCCCACAGTGAATCCGTCGATCGGCTCATCCGCGATCAGATTATCAAAGGCCGCCACGATCTGGGAAGGTTCTGTATCCTTGGAACTGAGACCATAGCGTCCTCCGTAGATCTCGATATTCCTCTTGGCCTTGAAGATGGCAGTACAGACGTCCTCATAGAGAGGCTCGCCCAGAGCGCCCATATCCTTGCAGCGGTCCAGTACGGCGATCCGCTCTACTGTCTGCGGGATGGCATCCAGCAGATGTTTAGCGGAGAATGGCCTGTACAGGTGGACCTGGACGAAGCCGACCTTGCGGCCTTCTCTGTTCAGAGCATCCACTGCCTGCTGGACAGCGCCGGTGACCGATCCCATGGCGATCACGATATCTGTCGCCTCCGGATCTCCATAGTAATTGAAGAGCTGATAATCACGTCCGGTGATCTTATTGATCTTGTGGAAATACTTCTCCACGACCTCCGGCAGATCCATGTAATCCTGATTGTTGGCCTCTCTCACCTGGAAATAGATGTCGCCGTTCTGAACGGTATTTCTCAGTGTGGGATGCTCCGGATTCAGCGCTCTGTCCTTGAAGTCGGCCAGAGCTCTCTTATCCATCAGCCCTGTGATCTTGTCCATATCCGGCAGCTCGATCTTATTGATCTCATGGGATGTACGGAATCCGTCGAAGAAGTGCATGAAGGGGATGCTGGATTCGATGGCTGCCAGATGGGCTACCGGTGCCAGATCGATGATCTCCTGCACATTGGCAGTACAGTACTGCGCGAAACCGGTCTCCCGGCAGGCCATGACGTCGGAATGATCTCCGAAGATACTCATGGCGTGGGTACCGACGGTACGGGCTGCTACGTGCAGGACCACCGGATGACGTTCGCCCGCGATCCGGTAGAGGACCGGGATCATCAGCATCAATCCCTGAGACGATGTGTAACTTGTGGACAGGGCTCCGGTCTGGATGGCGCCATGAACGGCGCCGATGGCCCCTGCCTCCGACTGCATCTCTGTGAGCGTGACGGTCTGCCCGAAGATATTCTCTCTTCCCTGGGCGGACCACTTGTCCGTCAGCGTCGCCATAGGGGATGACGGCGTGATCGGATAGATGGCTGCAACTTCTGTGAACGGATAGGCCATATAGGCAGCCGCTTCGTTTCCGTCCATAGTCGCGTAATTCTTCTTAACAACTTGCTCTGTCATACGATTCTCCTAGCATTCTCATTACTCAAACCACAATGGATCGCCACTAATAATTAATTGTACTATAAACTGCAGGGTAATAGAAAGTATTTTTTGCCTTGGCGGCGGCAGCCGTTAAAGAATCATGGTCAGGGAGATCTTCTGCCTCTGCCTGTCCACGCCCAGGATCTTCACCCTGACCGTATCCCCTACGGACACCACGTCCATGGGATGGCCGACGTATTTGCGGCTCATCTGGGAGATGTGGACCAGGCCGTCCTGCTTGACACCGATGTCGACGAAGGCCCCGAAATCGACTACATTGCGGACGGTGCCTTCAAGCTCCATCCCCTCTTCCAGATCGTCGAAGGAACGGACATCGTTTCGGAAGACCACCGGAGGCGCGTCCTCTCTGGGGTCTCTGGCCGGCTTCTTCAGTTCCGCGATGATATCGTTCAGGGTCGGTTTTCCGATCCCCATATCCTCCGCCATGGCGGTGACGCTGTCGGCAAGGCGGGCTCCGTCATCCGCCTGCTCCTTGAGAGCGTCCCTGAGGCCGTCCAGACCCACCCTGCGGCTCCGCTTCTTCTCCCGCTTCACCGGATAGGCCGCCATGATCTTCTCATCGAGCTGTGCTGCGCCTCCGGAGATGATATCCTCCCCGCTGATCCCGATCTTATCCATGATCTGCCGGGTCACTTCATAGGATTCCGGATGGACGGAAGTGCTGTCCAGGGGCTCGCTCCCCCCTTCGATCCGGAGAAATCCCGCGCACTGTTCAAAGGCCTTCGGCCCCAGGCCTGCCACCTTCAGCAGCTCCCGGCGTTTGGCGAAGCGGCCGTGCTCCTCCCGGTAGGCGACGATGTTCCTGGCGACAGCGGGCTTGATCCCGGCGATGTAGGAGAGCAGGGACGGGGATGCCGTGTTCAGGTCCACGCCCACCCGGTTGACGCAGTTTTCCACCACGCCGGTAAGGGCTCCGTCAAGCAGCTTCTGGTTGATGTCGTGCTGGTACTGGCCTACCCCGATGTGTTTGGGGTCGATCTTGACCAGCTCAGCCAGCGGGTCCTGCAGCCGTCTTCCCAGGGACATGGCCCCTCTGGTCGTAACGTCCAGGTTGGGATATTCCTCCGCCGCCAGCTTTGACGCGGAGTAGACGGATGCTCCCGCCTCGTTGACGATGGTGTACTGGATGGGCAGTCCCGTCTTCTTCAGGAAACCGGCCACCACTTCCTCGGTCTCCCTGGACGCGGTGCCGTTGCCGATGACGATGATGTCACAGCCGTATTTATCGATGATCTTCTTCAGGGTCCGCTCGGTCCCGGCGACGTCCTCCCTGGGTTTGGTCGGATAGACGGTCCCGTAGGCCAGGAGCTTGCCTGTCCCGTTCAGGGCGGCCACCTTGCAGCCGGTCCGGTATCCCGGGTCGATGCTGATGACCTTCTTATTTCTCACCGGAGGCTGCATGAGCAGGTTCTCGGTATTCTTAGCGAACACTTTGACCGCCTCCGCCTCGGCCCGCTCGGTCAGCTGGTTTCTCATCTCCCTCTCCACCGACGGAGCGATCAGCCGCTTATAGGAATCCTCGCAGGTCTTCTCCAGCAGGCCTTCAAAAACGGATCCGCCGGTGATGACTTCTTCTTCGATCTTATCGGTGATCAGCAGAGGCTCGATATCCACCCGGACCTTCAGCTTCTTCTCCTTCTCGCCTCTGTTGATGGCCAGGACCCGGTGGTTGGGGATCTTGTGGATAGGCTCGGACTTGTCATAGTACATGTCGTAGACCGTCTTCTCCTCCGGATCGGCCGCCTCCGTTGCCAGCCTCCCCTTGTCCCAGGTCAGGGTCCGGATCCGCTCGATCCGGTCCGCGTCCTCGGCGATCTCCTCGGCGATGATGTCGCATGCTCCCTGCAGGGCATCCTCCGCCGTCTTCACTTCTTTCTCCGGGTCCACATATTCTTTCGCAAAGTCTGCCGGATCCCCTGCCGTCTCTTCCTGGGCCAGGATCCGCCTGGCCAGAGGCTCAAGTCCCCGCTCCCTTGCCTTGGACGCCCGGGTCGCCCTCTTCTGCTTATATGGCTTATACAGGTCCTCGACTCTCTGCAGGACCTCGGCCGCCAGGATCTGCTCCTTCAGTTCTTCGGTCAGCTTGCCCTGCTCCTCGATCAGACGAAGGACCTCTTCCTTTCGCTCCTCCAGCCCCCGCAGATAGACCAGGCGGTCATTGAGATCCCGCAGGGTGGTGTCCGACATGCCGCCGGTCACTTCCTTCCGGTAACGGGCGATGAAGGGGATGGTGTTCCCCTCGTCGATCAGTTCGATCGTCTTCTCTACATAATTGCTGCGGAGCTTAAACTCCGCAGCCAGGGTCTGTATCATATCCATATGCTGTCTCCTGTTCTCTCGCTTCAAATCAGTGCTTTTTCAAAATTGATGGATGTTTCAAAGGATGGGTCGGCTTCTTTCACCGCCTTGTCCATCAGGTCTCTGACCGTATCCTCCGACATGACAAGGTCCGGCGATACGACCAGGTCAAAGACCACCTTGGTCCTTTCCTTACCGGAAACGATCCGCAGATCGTGGACTTCTTCAAGCCCGTCGTACTTGCTGATCTGGTCCTGGACCAGCTTTTGCATCCGGATTCGGATCGGATTGTCCACCTCTACCGGGTCCATGTGGCCGGTCACCACGATGTTCAGCCGGTCGGTCAGCTCCCGCTCGATCTCATCGATGGTGTCGTGGACCTCCGTCAGCTTCTCCCTGGAATCCACCTCCGCGTGGAAGGAGGCAAAGCTCTTACCCGGCCCGTAGTTGTAGATGATCAGGTCGTGCATGCCCAGGATCCCGGGATGGGAAAGGACGATCCGGCGGATCTCTTCGATCATTTCCTGGTCCGGCGGCTCGCCCAGCAGGGGGCCGATGGTCTCCCGGATCAGGGATATCCCCGACCAGAGGATGAAAAGAGATACGATGCAGCCCATGGGGCCGTCCAGTTGCAGACCGGCAAAGCGGTTCAGAAGCATGCCGGCGACGATGATGATGCTGGTGATCACATCGTTGCGATTGTCCGTCCCCGCGGCGATCACCGGCAGGGACCGGATGTGTTTGCCGGTGGCGATGGTGAAGAGAGCTGCGCTTCCCTTGACCAGGATGGCGGCCAGCATGAAGATGACCATGGTCCAGGAGAATCTGGGCGCCGCCGGATGAAAGCAGCGGTCTACTGACGTGCACAGAAGCTCCCAGCCCACCACAAGAACCACGGCGGAGATGACCAGACTGGCCAGATATTCCGCCCTGGCGTGGCCGTAGGGATGTTTGCGGTCCGCCGGCTTGCCGGCGATGTGGGCCCCGATCAGGGTGATGCAGGCTGCCAGGGAATCGGCCATGTCGTGGAGGCCGTCCGCGATCACGGCGATGGATCCGGACAGGATGCCCAGAACGATCTTGGCCCCGCAGAGCAGACCGTTGACGATGATCCCCATCACTCCGGTCAGCCTGGTATAGCGGCGGCGGACCTCCGGGTCCCTGGTATCCTCGTATCCTTTGACAAATGTTTTCCAGATGAACTCTTTCATAACCGGTATATTATATCACAAGACAGGCCTTTTAGAACACATACTCCTCCAGCCTGCGGAAGGCCTCTTCGATCCGGGAAAAAGGCAGGGCCAGATTCATCCGGATGGAATCGGGCCGGTCGAACTGGCGGCCGTCCTGCCAGAGGATGCCGACCTGGACCCCTTTTTCCAGCAGCTGGTCCAGGCTCATGTCATGAGCACGCAGCCAGCTGCCGCAGTCGAGGAGCAGCATGTAGGTCCCCTCCGGCCGGGACACCTCCACTCCCTGGAAATGGTCCCGGATGAAATCGACGGCATAGTCCACATTCTTCGTCAGGACCTGCCGCAGCTCGTCCACCCATTCCGAGCCCTCGGGCCCGTAAGCCCCGATCAGGGCGTGCATGGACAGGACGTTCATGGCGTTATATACGGAAAGGCTGGACTGGCGCCGGATCCGGTCTCTCAGATAGTCGTTATAGATGATGTGGTAGCTTCCCACCAGGCCTGCCAGGTTGAAGGTCTTGGAAGGAGCGTAGAAAGCGACCGTCCTCTGCCGGGCGTCCTCGGACAGGGACTGGAGAGGGATGTGCCTTCCTCCCCTCAGGATCAGGTCCGACCAGATCTCATCGGAAATGACGTAGACATGGTTCCTCTCAAAGATCTCGTAGGCCTTCTCCAGCTCCTCCCTGGTCCAGACCCGGCCGGTGGGATTGTGGGGCGAGCAGAAGATCATGGTGTGGATGTGATGGCGGCGGATCTTCTCCTCCATATCCTCGTAGTCCATCCGCCAGACCCCTTCCTCGTCCCTGATCAGGTCGCTTCCGATCAGATGATAGCCCATCTGGCCCACCTCTTCCAGAAATCCGACATAGGTGGGAGCATGGACCAGGACATTGTCTCCGGCGGAGCACAGGACCGCCAGGGCGCTGAGCACGCCGCCCAGGACCCCGTTCTGGTATCCGATATGCTTCTTCTCAAGGCCGGTGACCCCGTTCCTCTTCTGCTGCCAGCCGATGATCCGGTCGAAGTATTCCTGCCGGGGCGCGAAATAGCCGAAGGCCGGATGTTTCGCCCTCTCGATCATGGCTTCGCATATGGTCGGCACCGTGGGAAAGTTCATGTCCGCCACCCACATGGGGATCAGGTCGAAGCCTTCCCGGATCCTGCCCTTGGGCGCGATCCCGTAGGGGTCGGTCTGCGGATCGACCGCGATGGCGTCCATGCCTCTTCTGTCCAGAATGCTGGTAAAATCGTATTTCATCTTGATCGTATCTCCTTTCTCATGGTCCCTTCTCATTCTTCTTCGATGGCCGTCAGTTTGGCCCGGAAGCTGATGGCCCGGGGGGTATCCATATCATCGAACAGGATGATATGGGCCTTCCTGACCAGGTCCACATCCCTGACTGTTCCCCTGCCAAAGAGGAAATGCTCCACCCTCTGGCCTGCTTCGAAGTGCTTCTGCTCCTCTTCGTCCTTCAGGATCCGGCTGGCCCGGTCGATATAGTGTCTGGCCTGCCGGACCAGGTCCTCCGGCAGGGGGGCTGTATATTCCAGCAGTTCCTGATCGATATCGAGGACGAACCGGGATGGATATCTGGGGGAGCCGTCGATGTTGCGGCCCTCGGACATGGTCAGGATCAGCTCCCTCTCCGCCCTGGTCATGGCGACGAAGGCCAGCCTCCGTTCCTCCTCCATCTGGTCCCGGGTGTTGATCTTCCGGGAGGGGAAGATCCCTTCGGACATGCCGCAGAGGATGACGCAGGGAAACTCCAGTCCCTTGGCCGCGTGGACCGTCATCAGCTTCACCTTGTCCGGCTGCTCGGATGTGTCCGTATTGGAAAAGAGGGCAACATGGGCCAGATAGTGCTCCAGCTCCGTTTCCTCCCCGCAGGTCGCTTCGTAATCGTAGATGGACTGCTTGAGCTCGGCCAGATTGTCCAGCCTTTCCTGGCTCCCCTCGGTGCGGAGCATCTTCTCGTATCCGCTGTCATTGAGCAGGGCCGACAGGAGGTCGGAGATCTGCCGTCCTTCGTATTCGGAGCTGTAGCGGTCGATCAGCTTGACGAACTGGTCCGCCCTGGTCCCCTTCATGTCGGGACTGTCCAGGTTTTGCTTCAGGGCCTCGTAAAGGCTGGTCCCGTGGGCGGCGGCGTAGTCCTTGAGGAAGGCGATCCGCCTCTTGCCCAGATTCCGCCTGGGCACGTTGCATACCCGCAGGAAGGACAGGTCATCCCGGTAGGCGATCATCCGCAGATAGCTGAGGGCGTCCTTGATCTCCGCCCGTCCGAAAAACTGGACCCCGCTGTAGATGGTATAGGGGATCTTAGCCTTGAGCAGGCCTTCCTCGATGGCCCGGCTGACGTAGTGGCCCCGGTAGAGGATGGCGATCTCGCTCAGCTTCCTGCCCTCCTCCTGCAGGCTGCGGATCTTCTCCCCGATCCATTTGGCCTCGGCCTCCGAATCGGCCGCCCGGTGGACCAGGGGCCTGGGCCCGTCCTCCGCCATGGGAATCAGGTCCTTGGGGATCCGGTTCCGGTTGCGGCTGATCAGGGAGTTGACGGCCTGCAAAATCTGGGGAGTGGACCGGTAATTGCGCATCATCATGATGGTCTGCACGTCCTTATGGGTCTGGGCAAACTCCATCAGATACCTGCCGCTGGCCCCCCTCCAGGAATAGATGGTCTGGTCCGGGTCGCCGACGATGAAGAGGTTGCCGTGGTAGCCGCAGAGGACCTCCATCAGCTCGTACTGGGGCTGGTCGATGTCCTGGAATTCATCGATCATGATGTATTCCAGCCTCTTCTGCCACTTCTGTTTAGCCTCCTGGTTCTGTTCGAAGATATACAGGGTGTATTTGATCAGGTCGTTATAGTCCAGGCCGAAGCACTTCTTCTCCTGATAAAGATAGCCGTAAAAGATGATGTCCTTAGCTGTCTGGGCATTCTCGTATTTCTGCCGCAGGTCTTCCAGAGACATGCCGATCATGTCCAGATAGTACCTGGGCCGCTCTTTCAGCTTGAGCATCTCGATCATGTCCCTGGCCCGGGAAAAGGTCATGTCCCGCAGGGTCAGCCCCCGCTCCTCGTATATGGTCTGGAGCATGGTGTCGATGTCGGAATTGTCCAGGACCAGGAAGCTCTTCGGGTACTGGACCACGTGACTGTCCTCCTGGAGGACGGAGACGCAGAATCCGTGGAAGGTATTGATGTATCCGGTGTCGTTGTCTCCGGTCAGCTGGTGGATCCGCTGCCGCATCTCATTGGCCGCCTTGTTGGTAAAGGTCACGCACAGGATGTTGCCGGGAAGGATCCCAATCTCATTGACCAGGAAGGCGAACCGGCTGGACAGGGCCCGGGTCTTGCCGGACCCCGCCCCCGCGACCACCCGGACCATCCCTTCCGTGGCCATGACTGCCTGCTTCTGTTCCTCGTTCAGTCTGCTGATGTATTCGTCCACTTTGTTCTCCTTACTGCCGGATCCGATGATCTCCGGGTCCGGGTCAGTATATTATATCATCGCCCCGGCAAAGGAACAAGTGTTCTTCGCTCCCCGGTCACAAAAAAAGACCGGCGCTTCCTTAAACAGGCCGCGCCAGCCTTTGGATACTGATCATATGCTGAAGCTCATCACTTCCCGGTCCAGCGGCCGACGATGAAGAACCGCCCTTCCTCTGTCTGATAAGCGCAGGTGGACAGGGTGACCAGCTGATCGCCGTATACGGCGCTTTCTCCGGTGTCGTAGATCGACAGGGCCTTCACTCCCTCGATGTAGGTGTTGAAGGACTCCTCATCGGTGTAGCCCGGATACTCGTAGTATTTGAATACGTCCGTGTCCTCCGGGTAGATCTGGGAATAGCAGGCCGCGATGATCTGATAGGTCCCCTGACGCTGTCCGTTCAGGGTCTCCACCGTGAAGGTGGGATGATCCCGGTAGAATTCCTCCGACTCGAATTTGACCAGGTCGTGGAACATGATCCCGCTCTTCATGTGATGGCCGTAGATCAGCCAGTTCCATGTGGGCAGGTCGATATCGCTGGCCGCGTCCATGAAGGGCGTGCCGGCGTCGGAATATTCCTTGTCGAAATCGCGGTGGAGATAGAACTCCGGATCCTCTCCCTCTCCCTTTGTCTGCATGACAGGATAGTCGATCTTGGTCCCCTCTACGGTGACCCAGCCGACGATATCGCTGTTCTTCTTATACAGGGTCGCCAGATCGTGTCCGCCCTTCTCGTCCTCCAGCTCCTTGAAAGCTGTCTGGGACTCGTGGGCGTCCAGGAAATAGCTGGCCAGATAATAACCCGATCCGCAAAAGACGATCAGGCAGAGAACGAGCACGATCTTCGTGCCCGCTCCCATTCTGTTTTTCTTTTTTCTTGCCATTTTCTCAGTTGATTATTTCAGGTCTTCCATTTCACACAGCTTGACGCCGGCGTTCTTCAGGATAGTCTCCGCTCTCTTCTGGTCGGTCGTCTTCATGGTGATGGCCGCTTCGCCCTTGGCGGACTGGATGGTGGAGTAGATGTATTTGACTCCGATGCCCGCGTCGGCCAGAGCCTGCAGCACCTGATTGACGGCGCCCGGCTTGTTCTCGATCGCGACGGCCAGGACCTCGGTTATGCTGGCCATGAAGCCCTTGCCGGACAGAGCGGCGACAGCCTCCTCCGGATTCTGTACGATGCATCTGAGGATCCCATACTCTCCGGTCTCGGCGATGGTGACCGCATTCAGGTCCACATTGTTCTCGGCGAGGATCTCAGTCAGATCCGCCAGTCTTCCTGTTTCGTTCTCCAGGAAGATCGATACCTGTTTTACTGCCATTACTCGTATTTCCTCCTATCTTCCACTCTGACTGCTTTACCTTCACTTCTGGGCAGAGTTCCGGCGTTGAGGAACCGTACCTTGCAGCCGATCTGCAGGATGTCCCGCAGAGCGTGCTCGACCCGCCTCTTCATGTTCTCGACGAATTCGATGTCGTCGATCTCAAGGCCATCAGCGAACTCTACCATCAATTCAATGGTATCACTATTGTGCTTTCTGTCAACCAGAATCTTATAGTTCAGCGTCAGCTCCTCGAACTTGGCGATGACCGTTTCGACCTGGGACGGGAAGACGTTGACGCCCTTGACGATCAGCATGTCGTCGGTCCGGCCGAAGACACGGCTCATCCGGATGGATGTCCGTCCGCAGGCGCACTTGCCGTCCATCAGATAGCAGATATCCCTCGTTCTGTAGCGGATCATGGGCATGCCCCGCTTGCACAGTGTGGTGAAGACCAGCTCACCGGTCTCTCCGACCGGAAGCGGCTTCAGTGTGTTGGGATCGACGATCTCCGGATAGAACAGGTCCTCGCAGATGTGCATCCCGTTGTTCTCGATGCAGCTGGTCGCGGTTCCCGGTCCCGTGATCTCGGTCAGGCCGTAGATATCATGAGCCCGGATGCCCAGACCCTTCTCGATCTTGTCCCGCATGCTCTGGGTCCATGGTTCAGCGCCGAACAGACCTGCTCTCAGCTGCAGTTCCTCCGGCTTGATGCCGGCCTTCTCGACCGCCTCGGCAATGGTCAGCGCGTAGGACGGGGTGCAGCAGAGCACGTCGCTCTTCATGTCCTGCATGAACATGACCTGCCGGGCTGTGTTGCCGGAACTCATCGGCAAAACAGTCGCGCCAATGGCCTCCGCGCCCGCGTGGGCTCCCAGTCCTCCGGTAAACAGTCCGTATCCGTAGGAGATATGGGCCACGTCATTGGCTCCGATCCCACACATGGTCAGACCTCTTGCGACCGCCTCACCCCAGTCATCCATATCCCCCTGGGTATAGCCGACGATCTTGGGCTTACCGGTGGTTCCGGACGAAGACTGGATCCGGACGATGTCCTTCATCGGGGCCGCGAACAGTCCCGTCGGATAATTGGCCGCCAGGTCTTCCTTCGTGATAAAGGGCAGCAGCTGGATGTCTTCCAAAGTCTGGATGTCCTCCGGTTTCACACCGGCCTTGTCCATCTTGGCTGCATAGTAGGGCACGTTCTCGTACTCATACTTCACTGTGGCCTGAAGCCGCTCCAGCTGCACAGCCCGCATGGTCTCGCGGTCCGCGCATTCCATTTCTTTGTTCCAAATCATACCTTTGTTCCTTTCGGTTCATAGAGATAACGTTCACAAATCCGTATCTTTAGCGGGGCAGCCTGCCTTATGCCAGCTGTCCCTTCATAAATGCGAACTTGTTCATCTCTACGAACTTCTCTTTCACATTCCCTTCTATAACCTTCATCCATGCGTCAGTGCTGAACGGAAGATTTCTTGAAGCAGCTCCCAGAAGTACAACGTTGACAGCCTTGCTGCTGCCGCTTTCCACTGCGATCTGCATGGCATCGAATGCTTTGAGATTCCCGGCCCGCTCGTTCAGGACCTGGTCCAGGTTCTCAGGTATCTCGGCCTGTCCCATGATGACAGGCATGGGAAGGATCTGCTGGGTATTCACATACAGGGATCCGCCTTCCTTCAGATAGGGCAGCCACCGGTAGGCCTCCAGCTTCTCGAAGGCCAGGATGATATCCGCCTCACCCTCTTCGATCAGAGGGGAGCCTACCTTATCATCGCTGATCTTCACATGGGTCACGACGCTGCCCCCTCTCTGGGACATGCCATGGACCTCGCTCAGTTTCACATCATAACCATTGTCCAGTGCCAGGTTGCCCAGCAGTACGCTGGCCAGCAGTGTGCCCTGTCCGCCGACACCTACGATCAGAATATTGGTGTTCATTATTTTACCTCCTTCGCGGTGCTGTCGATGGCGTCAAAGGGGCAGACTCTCATGCAGAGTCCGCATCCCACACAGGCGCTGGATACGATATATGGCCGGCCTTCTCTGACTTCGATGGCCGGGCAGCCGATCTTCATGCACTGACGGCAGTTCTTGCAGCGGTCAGTGATGACATTCGGGATATTGCTTTGTTTGACGATCATGGCGCAGGGCCGCTTGGTGATGATCACGGACAGCTCGTCTCTGGCTGTTTCCTCCTTGATGACCTGCTCCAGATCCTTGACATCAAATGGATCGATCTCGACCACGTTCTTCACTCCGCAGGCCTGGCAGAGGGTCTTCAGATCGATGGCCGGGGCCGGCTGGCCCTTGGCGTTTTTGCCGGAGGCCGGGTTCTGCTGATGGCCGGTCATGCCGGTGATCCGGTTGTCCAGAATGATGACCGTTCCTTTGGCTTCGTTGTAGCACATATTGATCAGACCGGTGATGCCGGAATGCAGGAAGGTGGAATCACCCAGAACAGCGACCGTATTGGCCTTGTCTCCGGTAGCCTTCTCGAAACCGTGGGCCATGCCGATGGATGCTCCCATACAGAGGGTGGTATCCATGGCCTCGGTCGGCGGAAGAGCTGCCAGGGTATAGCAGCCGATGTCGCCAAAGACTGTGGTCTTCAGTTTGCTCAGAACATAGAAAAGGCCCTTGTGGGGACAGCCGGCGCACAGAAGTGGCGGACGGCCGGGAGCATCGCTGGTATCCACAGGATCCTCCTCCGGGTCCTCTCCGAAGGCTTCCCGGATCATGCGGGCGCTGTATTCGCCCTGGATGGTGAACATGT
>CAMOZS010000018.1 GCA_946631075.1 uncultured Bacillota bacterium
AAAATTCAATCGATGCTTGGAGCCGTCAAAGCGACTGAACTGATGAGCATTTAAGATAGGCGACAAAAAAGGGAGCTGCGCTGCCCCCTTCTTTATTTTTTTCGTATGCGCCGCCTTACGACCGGTTCTTCACGGCGTGCCCAGTCAGATCTTCCAGCCAGGCCGGATCCTCGCCGGTTCAGGCTCCCAGCCCGTCCCGGTCCCTAGTTCTCGATGGTCAGGATGCTGCTGAATCCGGTGGCGTCGAATATCTCACGGATGATCTCGTTTGCGCCTTTCACTTTCATGCTGCCCTGTTCGTTCATGATCTTCTGGGCGCCCAGCAGCACACGAAGTCCTGCCGATGAAATGTACACAAGCTCTCCCATATCAAAGATCAGCTCATCAAGGCCGGAGATGTCCTCGTTGATCGAGGCCTCCAGATCCTGGGCGGTCACTGTGTCCAGTTTCCCCTCAAGGAAGACCGTCATCGATCCGTCTTTTTTTTCTTTGCTTATGTTCAACATAATGTTTCTCCCTTTGCGGTGGATCAGAGGGTGATCTTACTGGTGTTCTTCCAGATACCCATCTTCTCCGCATCCCTGATCAGGTCTTCGCGGAAATCCGGATGGGCGATGTTGATCAGAAGCTCTGCTCTTTCCCAGGTGTTCTTGCCCTTCAGGTTGGCGATACCGTACTCGGTCACGACGAAGTTGGTCGCCGTTCTCGGCGTGGTAACGATGCTTCCCTCAGTCAGCATCGGCTTGATCAGAGATTCCCTGGTCCCGTCCTTCTTCAGTCTGGTGGACGGTGTGCACAGGAAGCTCTTGCCTCCCTTGGAGGCGTAGGCGCCGAGGACGAAGTCCAGCTGGCCGCCGGTGCCGCTGACCTGCTGGGTTCCGGCCGACTCGGAGCAGACCTGCCCGTACAGGTCGACCTGGATGCAGGAGTTGACCGAGATGAAATTGTCGATCTTGGCGACCGTCGCGATATTGTTAACATAGTCTACCGGGGCGCTGCAGCAGATCGGGTTGTCGTCGATGAAATCATAGAGACGCTTGGTCCCGCCGGCAAATGTATATACCGCTTTGCCCTTGTCGACCGGTTTGTTTCCTGTCAGCTTGCCTGCCTCGAACAGATCCACATATGCGTCGACGAACATCTCCGTATGGGCGTTGATATTCCTGACATCGGAATCCGCCAGCATGCTTCCGATACATCCCGGAAGAGCGCCGATTCCCAGCTGCAGAGTGCTGTGGGATCCGATCTGTGATACGACGTACTCGGCGATGTACTTATCGACCTTCGTCGGCGGCTTGTTGAAGAGCTCGTCCATCGGAGAATTGGATCCCTCGACGACGTAGTCGATGCCGTACAGGTTCAGCTGTGTCTGATGCCCGTGGGCGATCGGCATGTTCTCGTTGACCTCGACGATGACCTTCTTGGCGCTCTTGATGACGCCCCAGATGTCCGCGACCTGAGGTCCGATATTGAAGTTGCCGTGCTCGTCCATGGGTGCAACCTGGAAGAACGCGATGTCCACGCCGCTGTCATTGTGCTGCCAGTAGACCGGCAGTTCATTGAACATCATCGGGATGTACCAGCAGCGGCCGTTCTTGCTCATCTCACGGTCGAATGAACTGAAGTGAGCAGAGGCGAACCGGACCTGATCATTGCTGTCCGTGGCAAGATAGGTCTCAAAAGGAGTGCTCCTTACACCTACAGTACTGACGATCTCCACATTCCACAGCTCGTCCGCCCGCTTGGCCAGAGCCTTGTCAATGTCCTTGACGGTTCCCAGGCCCAGACCAAAGTGGATCCTGCTGTTATTATGGACCATATCGGCGGCTTCTTCCGCCGTGATCAGCTTCTCTCTGTATCTCTCGTAGAGTTGTGAGGTCTTATACATTTTCGTTCCTCCGTTACAGTTTGGAAATGGTATTATCCTTATTGTACGACGAACTTGTTGGAATGTAAATACAAAGCTGTTATTTATTTAACAAATTTCATTCAGCATCGTCACCAGCATCAGCCTCAGCTTCGGCATCGTCATCGGCCTCATCACTCTCCGCTTCGATTTTCAGTCTCGACCTCCTTGCAACTCCCATGACTCCCAGTATCAGCAGTGCCAGAGCTGCCAGACAGATGTACGGCATGTAGCGCTGATCCACATTGGTCGGTGCCGGGATGATCTGATCCTGATTGAGGACCTTCAGGGTGTATACCATCGTGCCGTCCTCAGCCACATCTTCCCTCAGCTGCGCCACTCCGGCGGTCGTGAGCATGACTGCGCCTGTCTCGGTGATGACGAACCGGACCGGCTCCTCGAGCGGCATTCCGTATCCGTCGGGAACGCTTTTTTCCTTCAGGTAGTATGTGCCAGCAGCCAGAGATTCATCGACAGCAGCAACGAGGCCTCTCTCATCGGAAACCAGATCTTCATAGCCGGGGATCGGCATGTAGTCTATGCTGGTCACCCCATCGACGCTGACCTCTCTGTAGAGGGCGAAGTGGGCTCCCGGCAGAGTTTCTTCAATGCCGTCGCCACGGACCATCCAGGCCATCGTCTTCAGGATGACCGGGCGGTTTTTGATCACGATGACCGGCATCTCATCGCCGCTTCCCTGCGTCACTTCACAGTCTTCGGCGCCCTCGGTCACTTTGACCGTCCCATCGCTCTTCATCCGGAATTTCAAAGGCTTCTGCAGCCCGTGGTAGGCAGCGGTCACTGTCTTCGGCGACTTGGTCTCCGTGAGGGAGTATTCCGCGCCCATGCTCACGTAGGCGATGGTGATCTGCCCGTCTTCATCCGACACATACTTGTCCGCGCCGATGGTGTCGCCCTTCTCATCTGTCAGGGTGAAGACAGCGCCCGCGAGGGCCTTCCCGGACACATCCTGCTTGATCAGCCGGATCCCGTGGCGGGAATTGGTGACTGAATCCTCCCGGACATTGCGTACCGGACCTGAGATCCTGCCTTCTTTATATTTGACCGCGTATTCATACGCAGCTTCTGTCTGGTCTTCCTTCGACTTAGCGGTGATGTTCAGCGTTCCGCCATCCTCGACTGCTGTGACAGAGCTCTGTTTTCCCATCGTGACCTCGCCAGTCTTGTCGTCCACGGTATAATCTCCGCCGAGGACCACTTCGCGGATATCATAATCCGACAATTCCGTGCCCTTCTTCAGGCTGTCCCAGTAATAATAGACGGAAGTATGCGGGTGCTTCAGTACCCGGATGCTGTCCTTCTGCAGCTGATCTTTCACGTAGACCGCGAAGAAGACATCTCCGTGGGACTGTGTGAAGCTGGCATCGGACCAGTGCTTTTTCACTGTCAGCCCGAAACCGCGGCGGTTGTGGACTTCGATTGCCGGGGATTCGTTCTCACGGATGGTCCCCACATTGTCCTCGCCTTCTCTTGTGATATAGGAATTGCCTTCCCGGGCGTACCCGATCAGCTTGTAGCCGGCCGGTACTTCACCGGAGCGTTCCTCTACCTTGAACTGGGTACCGACCAGCAGATCGCGCACCTCGATCCGGTAATCCGCCGGGATCTTGGAGATCGCTCCGTTGAAGGAAGTCTGGAAGGTCGCCGCCAGCTTTTGCTTATCCGAAAGATCTCCGTAGTTCGTCTCTCCGAGAGATTCGAATTCCTGATCCTCAGCATCCCACTTGCAGTAGTTTCCGTCCGGATCTTTGACACAGTAATCCTGCAGGGCGGCCGGAGCCAGTTCCGTATCGTTTTCTCCGCCCAGATAGAGACGGAAGTTGAACCCGGTCGAGTCGTCTTCGACCGGCTTATTATCGATATCAAAGAGCTTCTTCGTGATGGTCAGAGTACGTTTGGCTGCCGCGTTGACGTGGTTGTCGAAGACGACTCTCTGCCGTTCAGCTATCTGTGCTGCCGACGTTTCGTAGTCTTTGCGGTTGGTGTCACCCGTCGCCTTTCCTTCGATGAGCGTATCGTTGACACGGACTTCATCGTAGACCTGGCTGTTGACGCCGCACTCGATGATCTTGTACCGCTGCGCGTTTTGCGGCAGTGAGATGGCCGCTGTCTGGCCCGGTGTCAGGAAGAACACATCCCTGTATTCCGTCGATCCTCCTGCCGGCGTGAATCTCTCCGCACTCTTTACCGGCACATTGGTGTTCTGATAGCTGACATTGATCCGGCTGGTCGTTTTGGTCTGTTCGCTGAGCCGCTTCCAGGAAGTGGTCCCGTCCTTATCCTCAGACTCGTACATGATCTGATAGCCGTATTCTGCCAGTTTATAATCCTTCTTATCCGTTCCGGAGATCTGCTTGTTGAGCAGGATCTGGCCCGGCTTGACGGAAGACAGGTTGAAACGCATGTGCAGGTTGGAAGCACCGCCGCCACGTTCCATAAAGAAGATCTTCATGGTGTGGGTGGAGTACTCCTTGAATATGTACTGGCCTTTGTTGTTCTTCTCGAACAGCTGGCCGATCTTCTCCTTGATCTGCTGATCCGAAAGGCCTCTCGCCCTGTAATTGCTCTCGAAGAGGTCCTTCAGAGTCGTCTTCTTGCCGTTGACTTTGACCTCGCCGGTGCAGTAGTTGACACTTCCCGGCAGAGCGCTGTGGATGCCGCCCAGGTCGATCACCAGCTCGCCGTCGACATAGAGCCAGAAGTCGTCGTCTCCGGTGAACTCGTAGATGATGTCATGGCCCCAGGCATCATGGCCGTTCGGGGTCTGTACGAAAGCCGCCTCGATCTCAACGCCGAAGTAGTAATCCGGCTTCGGGATCAGATACATCTGCTCATACTTTCTCGGATCATTATCGGACAAAGGCTTCAGCTCCGCGGTGTACAGGTTCTGTCCGTTGATCGATGCCAGCCTGGAAGGATCCAGGTTATTGTATGGGAAGAACTGGCCGTGCTTCAGGGAATTCTTGTTGGAAGCATCGGTCGTTCCCAGTTCTTTGTATACCTTGAAATTGCCGTCTTTACCGAGGCTGGCGAAGTTCTGTGTGCTGTCGAATTCGTAGTAACCGCTGCCGCTGTAGGTACTGCCGATAAAGAGGTGGTTGACCTCCTGGCCGCCTGAGAACAGGTCTCCCAGAGACTTGTTCGTCTTCGTGGCGACCGGATAGCCGTTCTCTTTCAGGTCAGTGCTGACCAGCCCGGAATTAGCAGTAGTGACTGCGCCTCCGGTGCTGTCGCCCATCACGGAATGCTGTTCCTGCGTCGTATCGTTGCCGTCGAACTTCTGCACTTTGCTGTAGTTGGCCATTTTCATGGTGATGCCGTACTGGGTATGGTCTACGGTAGGCGCTTCCGTCAGGGATCCCGCCTCCGGCGGATCCTGCATGATCGCGAAGTAGAAATCCTCCGCTTCCGAGAAGGGGCAGGAAACGATCTTTCCGTCCTCTACCTTCAGTCCGGCATAGGCGTAATACGGATCATCCCACGCAACGATGGTGGAATAATAATCTCCGTACTTCCGTCCGTTCAGGTTGATCCCGATCGGCTCTTTGGCCAGATACTGCCCGTCACCGATCTGCGGCGCGATGAAATTGCCGGAGTAAGGGTTCTTCAGATCATAATAGTTGTTCGGCTCGCCCGTGGTCTCGTCGTAGTACTCGGTGAAGTTCCACAGCAGCGTATTGATCTTGCTTCCGATCCACTGGATCGCGTCGCCGCTCTCATAACACGGGACCAGGCTGCCATCGTGGTCGATGGCGTAGAAGACGTATCTCTTCGTCTCATCGTCCCAGGTCCTGGTATATATGATGACTCTGGAACCGTTGGTGACGGCTTCCGTATCGCTGACGCTGACCTTGCTGGCCGAATAGACTATGAAGTCGTCCTCGCTCATCGTGGACAGCTCTGCCATATTCAGATAGAGCTTCGCGGTCCCGCTGCTGTCGGCGGCCGTCTTGAATCCATTGGTGTTTTCATAGCTTACAGCCCGGTCGTCCGCGACCAGCCGCAGCTTGCCGGCGTATTCACCGGTGCCGAACACGGCCTTCATCGCGGTCGCGCCTGCTTCATCGGTCAGACGCAGGCCCGAACTGTCCGCCTGCAGATACTTCGTTTCACCGTCCACATCGGCAGACAGTGTGTACAGATCGCCGGATACCACATGGAATTTCCACATAGTGATGTCCGCGTCTTTGGCTATATAGAGCTTATTACTGCGGTTGGTCGGATCCGTATGGACCAGCAGGGACTGAGATTTGAGAGCATTGCTGTTCTTGGCCGCTGCCATGATCGCTTCTCCCGTCGTGCCGCTGCTGTAGTTCATCAGACCCCAGGTGGTCCCGTCGAGCTCGTAAGGATCATCGCTGACCTCCAGAGATGATATATAAGTCACCGTAAACCTGCAGTTGCCCGCGTTCTTATTGTCTGTCCACAGACGAAGTCCGTTTCCGCTGCCGGAATGCTGCAGCCACTTGGCCGCGTTCGCCACCTTGATCTCAAAGGTCCCTCCGTCAGTCTCTGTGATCTGGAACAGGGTCCCGTTCGTCTCCGAAAGTCCGACCAGGTTTCCGCTGGTGTTGCGGATAAACTGCTTCTTCCCGTCCGTCATCGTATAGATCCGGTAGGAGCCGCTCTTGTCCGCTTCGAAGAACCAGGTACTGGCTGAACCGATATTGATCGTTTCATTGAACGCGCTGTTCGAGTTCAGTGTTTTCTCGATATAATAATCGTTTTGTGATCCTCTGGTAATGGAAAGATAGAACCCTTTCTCAGCGTCGTCACCGGTCAGTTCCTGCAGCGTTCCCGCTGTCTTGCCGGCGGGCGGCTCTACAGGCTCCGGTCCCTGTACGATAGCATAGACGCTGAAGCCGGTCGCTTCGAAGCGCACTTTGCCGTCTTCTACGGTGAAATCCCGGATCTGCTCCGGCGCGGCATCATCCTTCAGATGCCAGATGGTGAGGTCGCTGTTCTCCCGGATGGCCTCGTCCGCGATCTCTACCTGGATCGGAGTCTCCTCTCCCGGCTGGTATTCATCGGTGCCGTCCTGGATGGTGATGTCATAGGCCGCTACCGTCTTTTCATCTGACCCCGCCAGCGCCTTCACGGCCTGCCGGTTGGAAACATCTGTTGTGTTGAGCTCTGCCTCTTCCGGCATCAGTCCTTCCAGCGTCACGTTATCACTGGTCAGAGTCTGCTCCTTCAGACCCGCCTCTTCGGCGCTCTCTTCTTCTTCCGGTTCCTCTTCATAGGCGCCGGCCACCAGGTCGGTCGCGTTAGCGAACACTTCGCTTCCTCCGATCACGGAAACATAGGCAAGGACATCATCCGTGCCGCAGTTCCATGCATGGACCCGGCCGGACTTTTCATCGACCGACGGTCCGATCACGCTGATGCTGTCCGATCCCCGCGCCGCGACGATGGCCGCTTGCGCTTCGTGTCCTCCGGCGTTCAGGAATACCAGATCGCCGGCTTTTGGCTTGTATTCTTCTTTTGAAAGCAGCAGGTCTTTGCTGCGCAGTTTCTTGATCCACTGAACGGTGTCGGTATCGACCGGAACGGCCGGAGAGTTCGCCAGAACGTCAAACGCTCCTGCGTAGTGCAGGGTGAACAGGGCGAATTCCGCGTCCCACGGGTCCGCGTAGGGCTTACCCATGAACGCTCCGTAGCGGGTCCATGCTCCGTCCTTGTCAGCTGCCTTCGCCGCCTTCTTATCTTCTTTGTAATTCATCTGGGATCTCGCGACCGCCAGAACTGCTTTGCGCAGGGTGTCCGGAAGATCCTTGGGCAGGGTCTTTTCCCAGTCCGCCTGTGTTTCCGGCTCTTCAGCCGACTCTTCCTCTTTTTCCTTCTGCGGCTTTTCGGTTGTGGTTTGCTGAGTCTCTTCCTTCTGCTGGGTCTCCTCCTCCGGTTCCTGCTGTGGCTCCGCTTCCTGTGCAGGCTCCTGTTCCTTTTCCTTTTCAGCCTTTTCTTCTTCCTTCGGCTCTTCAGTCTCCTCCTTGGCCTGCTGCTCCTCGCTCTCCTCGAACTTGGCCAGAGGCGTCTCACCTTCCTCCAGTTCTACAGCAGCTTCTTCCCGCGGCTGCCGCGTCAGTTCTTCTTCGGCGATCATACGGTCGACCTCCGTCAGAAGCGGCATTTTCTGCAGGGCTTTCTCCCAGGCTTTTTCTTCTTCTCCGGCCATATACCGGGACAGATCCGCGCTGAACAGGTCCGGAAGACTCGTGACATAATGGCTGTTATCGGTACGCAAAGGCTGGCCTTGCGGGAGCTTCCCGCCTGACTGCTGCATTGCCGCCACGGGAGCACACAGTGCCAGTATCCCCGCGATAGCGATTATGATTGCTATTGATCTGGAGCTATTCTTCATTAGTACTCACCTCCGGATCTTCTTCCTCCTCCTGCCTTTTGCGATATCTGTATTTGATCAGGTACACATCCACGAACCATGTGATGGCGAACAGAACGATCATGAGCAGCGTCCACCGGTCGATAATGACCATCGGCTGACGGGGATCCTCGGTCCAGATGAACCAGAAGATCGCGAACGCTGTGACGATCAGCTGGATCATTACGCCGATGAGCCGCCGGTTCCTTTGTCTCTTCAGTTTCTCACGTTCCTCACGTGCTTCACGGTCTTCTTCTTCAAGTCCCTCTAGTTCTTCACGTTCTTCTTTCTGGAACGTTTCCTTGATCTCTTTGCGTATACTTCTGTACTTGTTGCGGATCTGCCGCAGAGGCAGCAGAACGATGATACACATGATGGTGCAGATCAGGTTCAGCAGAGCCCAGTGATCTGCTTCTCCGTGTCCCCAGACGGCCAGCGGAACCGCGTCATCGATGAACAGTTCCTCGGGCAGGGGCTCCGTTCTCGGGGTCATGGTCGCCACCAGCAGCTGCCGTCCGTTGGTCGAGGCATCCGCGCAGGTGCTCAGGGCGATGAGCTGGGTCCCTCTTTTGGTCATGCCGCCGGACTTCTCCCGCTCGGACAGGTAGAGCCCGATGCTGTCCGCCGTCTGCCCGGCGTCAAAGGACGGATCCCACTGGACTGCCTTTGACTTCACATAGTTCAGATATTCCGGGAATTCCCCCGCCTGCCGGTCGCCGGCGGAGTAGAGCTCCGCGTCATAGGCGTCGGCCGTAAGCCGGGCGAAGACCCGAAGGTCGTAGACTCCCTTGGTCGTGATCAGGTAGCCTGTGCCGTGTTCCCTGAAGTAACTGTCGTCCTCGTATTTTTCGATATCTCCGAACATGGCGCCGTTGTCCATGTGATGTCCGTAGATCATGTTGAAGGAGTCGGTGAAGTCTCCGTTGTTGGCAGAGGCCAGGTAGATCGATCCGGTCAGGCTGCTCTTGCCGTAGATGTCCTTCATGGAATATTCCACGTCATCCTTTCCCTGTACGACCGGATAGTCGATATGGGTCCCCTTCATGATCAGCCAGGCGCGGGTGTCTTTATTGACCTCCTGCAGTTCCTCGAAGGACGGTTCCTCATCCTCGGTCACTTCAGGCCTGTACTGGGTCAGATCCCAGGAGCTGAAGGCAGCCCGGTTGGTATAGACCGTATCGTACAGTACGATGCCGCTGTAGGCCAGCATGCCGGTGATAACGACCGCCGAGACGACCGAGAGCACCTTTGTTCCGTATAAAGCTATCAGTACTGCGAGCCGATGCATGGTTCTTCCCCTCTCTTACAGATTGCTCCGGCGCATCACTGTGATGACCGTTCCGTCCAGTTCGCTGTAGTCGACCGGGCCGAAATACCTGCTGTCTTCCGATCCCTGTCTCTGGTCCGCCAGGATGAAACACTGGCCGGCGCCCAGGGTCAGGGGGTATTTCGTGTAGCCCTCCAGGGGATACGTCTCGAAGAAAATGTTGGATTCGACCAGAGCGTATCCGTTGACCTTGACAGCGTTATCCTTTGTGATCTCGACCGTATCTCCCTGTACGGCAATGACTCTGCCGACATACCTGGTATCGTTCTTCTCGTAGACGACGATGTCCTGGGATTTGGGGTCGCAGTCGAGCCTGTAATACAGCAGGAAGTCTCCGGAATCGATCCGGGGATACATGTCTGCGCTGGGCATCGTTGTGACGCCGACGATGTGAGCGAACAGAACGTACAGGATGATCACGAAGATCAATACCTGCATAGCGAACCACTGAACGTCGTTCATTCCTCTTCTCTTTTTATTCTTTCTGTTCTCTTTCATCTTCTCAGCCATGCATCCTTCCTCCTGTTTACGGTTCCCATTATAAGGAAGGGCCAGTCAATAAAGGGGTCAATAATGGTCTCATGTGCTGATTTATTTTTGCAGGGGCTCCGGCAGACTGAAGACTCCGTCCTCAAGCCGGGTAAGGTATACCTCGCAGTTGCTGATGTGGGTATTCCAGTAGGAACCCTCCGAGCCGGGCGTCAGATACTCCAGTCCGCCCTTCATGGCGATGGCATGGGTGGAAAGGAGGATGTTCCCTTCCGGACCATCTGCCCTCAGCTCCTCCAGGAATTCTCCCAGCCTTTGCACGACCTGGTCCAGCTGCTCCATTCCCTCCGGCGCCTTCTCATGGACAAAATCACCGAAAAACCGCGTGATCTCCGGAGGAGGTGACATAAGATCAGCCCCCTCATAGGGGCCGTAATCCATCTCCAGCAGCCGGTCATCGGTCTTCAGCGGGGTCTCTTCACCTGCCACGATCCGGCCGGTCCGCACAGCCCTCTGCAGGGGACTTGACCAGATCATGTCGAATTCGATCCCCTTTTCCCGGAAGAGCCTTGCCGCCTCCTCCGCCTGAGAAATGCCGGTGTCGTTCATGGGCATATCGCTTCTTCCCTGGAGCACCCGCTTCAGGTTCAGGTCGGTCTGCCCGTGCCTTATGATGTAAATATTCGCGCTCATCTTATCTGATCCTTATCTTTACCCGGATCACAGCGGTCTTCGGCCGGTAGTCGTCGTTTCCTGCCGCCGTGACCTTGATCCTGACTCTGTATGTGCCCTTCTTTGTTCCTTTTTTGACTGTGACCTTGCCGTCTTCTTCACCTTCATGGGATTGGCCGCCCCCGCCCCTCTTCTGATTGTCATCATTTTCATCGTTCCCACTTCTGTTCTTCGTAATGAGATCTTTATATTTATAATAATACATCAACATGCCGGAAATATGAATATCGATTCCCGTAAAAAATACCGCCCGGCAGGGCCGGGCGGCATTCCTATGGAGTTATGATCGTCTGAGTTACCTAAGGAGCCTGTATGTTTTACTCAGCATCTTCAGAATCGCTGCTCTTTCTTCTTCTCATGACTACCAGCAGTACGATGGCTGCGGCCAGGATGAAGATGAAGGGTGCGTAACGGGTAACTACGTTGGTCGGTGAAACTTCGTTCAGTGTGTTGGTGAATGTGGTATCTGTGTAGGCTGCCTTGGGCGCCTCAGCCTTTGCGGCGGCATAGTCGGTGATGGCGGTCGCCTCGGCGAACATTGCCTGGGCAGCGTTCGGATCTACTGCGGTCTGCTTAACGACTTCGCCTGCTGCGGCGTCGGTCACGGCTACCTGATATGTGTCCGGAGTGTTGTTTGCTTCTGTTACATTGAATGTGGTGTTGGCCGGAAGTCCCTTGATGGTGATCAGGCCTCCGTCAGACAGGGCCGCGGTGACATCTGTGCCGATCTCTGCTGCTGTAGTGTTTCCATCGATGGTCACGGAGAACTTCTGTCCTTTCACTGCTCCCGCGGTCGCGAAGGTGAAGGGGAACTTGTTGGTCTTGTCGGCCAGTGTTCCGTCGACGACCTTGTTGACGTTGTAGTTATAGGTATAGTATTTGTCTGCCATTCCGGTGCCGACTCCATCGCCTTCCGGATCGTAGGATTCTACGAAGCCGGTGGTCTTGCCTGTGATATCATCATCATTGACGAAGACGACATATCCGGTAACGCCCAGTCCGTTTGCTGTGTTTCCGATGTAGACATCCAGGTAGCGGTCCGCTGCGTAGTCTGCGGGTCTTGTCAGGCCGGCAGCTGTGAATGCCTCAGGCATTGCCTCTGTGATCTTGTAGCAGTAGACGCCAGCCTTGCTGAACTTGCTCAGATCGATGGATGCGGTGATCGTATCGGAGATCGCTGTGCCTTCCTTCTTGGCTTCGACCGTCGCGTTCTTTTCGAAGTCCGCCGCGCTGTCCGTCAGGGTGACTCCTCCGGCGACTCCCGCGCTGGCGACGATGGAGTTGTTGTCACTGTCTGTGATCTTCTTGCCGCCGGCATCCGGTGCTATTGAGTATTCGTATTTGATCCCCGGGCCGTATACGGTAGTTGCGTCGTCGTTGTAGACCAGGATCTCTTTGGTGATGTCCAGTGTCGTGTCTGTTGTTTTCGCGACTCCGTTATCTGTGGTCGCCGCGAAGGATGTTGCTCCCATTGTCATGCTGACTGCTGCGCAAGCTGCGATGACTCCGATTTTTCTTAACAGGCTCTTTTTCATTTTCGTTTCCTCACTCTCTATCTGATCTTCAGGTGTTGGTTTGTTCTTTGTTATGTCCGCATGATAACATCCGGTCAGTCAACGAAAGCGTCAAAAGAAACGATATTTTAAAAAATTCCTGATTTATTTTAATCCCAGCTGGGATCTTCGCTTTCGGCCAGTTCCGGATGCTCCGCGATGATGCCGCTCTCGATCAGCTTGATCAGTTCGAAGATGGAGCGGAAGCGGATCGACTTGTTCTGATCGACCCAGGTGACACGGCCCTGCCATGTTCCCGCCTGCCGCTGCTGTACGCGTATAATAAAGGTTCCCAGTTCTCCTCGCTGCATCAATAATTCCTTGTCTGACATGATTCTTTCCTTCTCTTTCTTTCTTCCGTCTCCAGCTTTTGCGTCCTCTTCAATAAAGGACCGGTCCTTCAGTCCCGCTCTGGGGAACTGAAGCTCATTGAACAAATGCTCCATGATCTGGGTCATCTCCAGAAAGGATGTGACCTCTACGGGGCCGTCGTGATATCCGTGATAGAGCCGTCCCCCCAGCAATCCGTGGCGCGGCTCCCGGTCCACGCAGAGCACCACCCCGTTGGGCGTGCCTATATAATGTCTTACTTCACTCATAAGTATTTTCCCTCTACAGCGCTGATGTGGAACTTCAGCCCGGTACGCTGTCCGTCGGTGCGGAAGTTCCGGTCGATTCTGTCCTCTACGATGCTGCAGTCCTCTCTGGTCGTATTGATCAGAAGGACCAGATACTGATTACGGCTGTACTTGCAGACGGCGTCACTGTGACGGACAGACCTGCAGATGGCCTCCGTCAGCCGCTCGCTCAGCCGGGTAAGGGCCTTGCCCTCCTTCATGGGCTGGCCTTTACCGTTGACGATGGTACAGATCATCAGGTAGACGGACATGCCGGCTCTGCCCAGCATCCGCTCCGTGATCTGGTAGATCCCCTGGAATACCGGCAAACTGCAAAGGTAGCCGCCGGGAGCATTCGGATCTTCCTCCCCTCCGGACAGGTAGGGCTGGATCTCGTCGATCATGGCGTAGTCGTTCTCCATCTGGGAGGCGATCTCCGCCAGGACGTTCATATCCGCAAAGGCTGGCTTGACGCCCAGTTCTTCAAGATACAGGTCGACCGTATCTTCATAAAAAGCCATGGCCTCATCATATTGCTTCATCCCGAGCAGGGCGTCCATGGTGATGGTCTCCCAGTCGGCCAGAGGCAGGACCTTGGATGCGAACCGGCCCAGCTTTTCCATGGCCCGGTAGTCCTTGACTTCCTCATAGTAGTGTGTCAGCTCGTTGATGCTGATGGTGAACAGGTCCTGATAGCGCCGTTCCTCCTGCATGACCCAGATATGTCCGGTCTGGTCGGGCAGGAATTCTCCCCGGTAGTCGTAGACTGCCTTCTCGTAAAGCCGGACCCGCTCTTTCGGGTCATCGATCTGCCCGGCCTGAGTGACCAGGGACTCGAATTCTCTGGCGTCCTCGATGACCGGGATCTCCGGGGTCCAGCGGTAGACGCCTTCTTTGAATTCGATGTAGTTGACCTTGGGCAGGCCCACCTTCTCCAGCTTCTTCTTCGTATTATATATGACGCTGCGGAGCATATTATGGTAATCCAAAGAGCTGCTGCCTTCAAACAGCATCTCCTCCAGTCTGCCCCGCTCAACGCCGGTCTCGCTGAAATGCAGAAGGATCTCCATCAGCCGCGCGAACTGAGAATCTCTCGATCCGCTGCTGATCTGCTTCCCCTGCCAGCTGATGGTAAAATCTCCGAGCGTCCTGACGATCAACGCTTCTTCATGTTCCATGCGTCAGCCTCTTTTCCTGTTATTGTTAGAAAACTGTGAATCCTTTTACAAATCGAGAATATCACAGATTCGGGGGTCGGGCAATGAAGCCGGAGCATTTTTCCGCGATTATTGACTGTTTTTTTGACTGGCCCTGACCAGCCTTTGCATGATGCCCTGATTATACTTCCCCGGACGTCAAAAGATGCGTCAACATCCCGAGGGATCTGACGCATCTTCGCTTCTTCTGTTGTTTTTCGGCCGGGGCCGGATCAGTAGATGATCACCTTGGTCCCGGAGGGGATGTTGTTGTAGACCCACTTGGCGTTACCCAGGGCCATGCGGACGCATCCGTGGGAAATGTTGGCGCCGAGCCGGCCGTTGACCACGTGTCTGGGGCTTGAGGACCGGTCATAGAGAACGCTGTGGAAAAGGTAGTTGCCGTAGAACTGGGTGTAGTACCAGCAGCGCATGTTGGATCCGGTATTGAAATACCTTCCCCGGGAGCCGACGGTGAATGTCCCCTTGACGGTGGGGGTAGACGGTGCTCCCACGGAGCATCTGAAGGCGTGGATCCTCTTCCACTTGCCCTTCTTGCCCCGGTAGATCCGGACCTTGTGCTCCTTCAGCTTGAGCACGATCATGTATCTGGTCGAGCTGGAATAGTTCTGGAACTTCTTATCGATACCGTCTCCGATCTTCCGGGTCATCTTGCCGGTGGACTTGGAGAATACGTACCATGTCTTCTTGACCTTCTTGGTCCCTCTCAGCCGGCTTCCTTTTTTGAAGTAGTACCTGGCCTTTCCTTTCTTGTACCAGCCGGTGTACTTCTTTCCCTTGCCGTTTTTATTGAAATAATACAGGGTGCCTTTCTTACCGACCTTCTTGATCGCTGTACCTTCGGTCTTGCTTCCCTTGTCGAATTTGACGATGAAGTATTTCTTCTTCTGAGGGGACTTGGCTTTGACGCCGTCGGCATTGTACCACCAGCAGCGCATGACACCATTGGTAACTTCGATCCGGTAGGTGCTGAAATAGAGGGGAGCCTCCGGTTCGGTGGGCTCGGTCGGATCGGTCGGATCGGACGGGTCTGAGGGCTGAGCCGGATCGGTCTGCTCGCCCTGGTCGGTCCCTTCTTCTCCTTCATTCAGGGCAGCGGAACTGTCCTGTTCGGACGGCTGGACCGGATCGGTCTGCTCCTCCTGGACTGCCGGATCCGCCTCGGCTTTCGGGACGGTCTGCTCCTGATCGGTCATCTCCGCCTGCGCCGGCGTGCTGTCCGGTCCGGAGGACTCTGCAGCGGACGCTGCCGCCGGCATGGACATGGTCACTGCCATGGCTGCCGTCAGGATCATCGCGATCAGTTTGTCTGTCGTTTTCTTATGTCTTCTCATCGCCGCTTCCTCATCTCTTTCCCATAAGGTTTCCTCTGCAGGCCCATTATATCACGGGTCCCGGCCTCCCCGCCATCCTGTTCCGAAAGAAGATACAAAAAATAGATAACGACCGCTTCTTATGCCTGCAAGCACAGCGGCCGTTATCCTTCATTTGGTTCTTTCAGCACAGTTGGTGTTCTCACCTCTTTCTTGCGGACGTCCTCTCCATCGTTGTCCTGAGACTCTCTGTCCTGTTCTCCCGCCTCTTGTTCTTCGCGTCTCATCCGTTCCCGCCTTGATACTTCATCCATCGTACGGGCTTCCTGCAGGTTCGTCCAGGTTCTGAGCCACTCCGTCTCCTGTTGACTCGGTCCTTCATTTTTTCTTACCTAAGATCCGGGCCTCCCCTTTCTCTTTGGTGACTTTATTATAGCAAAGCCCCTTCACCATTGCAAGAGTTTTTTGAAAATTTATTCTATTTCCTTTTCCTATAAACTGTGGTACAATAGCTTCGCGAGTTCCATTAGCTCAGCTGGGAGAGCGATTGGGTCACAACCAATAGGTCGGCGGTTCGAGCCCGTCATGGAACACCAGTTTCAAATGATGGGACCTTGAAGTATTGAAACTTCACGGTCCTTTCTTTTTCAAAGCCAGCCGAAAGGAGAATAACATGCTGCAGAACAGAGCTGATATAAAGAAATACGCCTTCATCGTTATGTGCCCGGGACTTGATCCGGCAGACTACAGGATCGACTTCACCGGACGTGACCTGACTACCTTCGTGGGTGTCAGCAGTATCGATCAGGCCGAGTCTCTCGTCCGGCAGCTGGCCTCCGAGGGATACGACGCCTACAACCTGTGCGGCGCCTTCGATGAGGCTATGTCACAGCGTCTCGCAAAGGCTGCAGGGCCCGGGGTCCCCTTCTCCTATGTGACCTTTGCCGGCGATGAAATCCGTAAGAGGGGCAACGCCGACATCATGAAGGGCCTTGGCGTCATCATCTTCGATGAAGGGGTCGGCCAGATCAATTCCTTTGAACTGAAGGGCCCTCTCCATTCCAGCGTCCGCTTCGTGGACAGCGTGGTCATGGCCAGAGCCGCCGCCGTCGATCTGATCAACAGCGGGTCGGCTGTACTGGAGCTGTGCAGCTGGTTCGACCGGGAACGGACAGAAACGCTGATCCATTCCCTGCGGGTAGAAACTCCGGTCGGCTCCGCCGGCTATACCCTGGTCACCGCGTAGATGACC
>CAMOZS010000019.1 GCA_946631075.1 uncultured Bacillota bacterium
GCCGCCGGGAGTCAGGTAATTGTACTCCAGAGCCCGGGAGACCACATCGACACATTCAGCCTTTGAAGAGAAACCCCTGCTTCCGAAGCCGAACATGTTGTTGGGTTTGAAGCACATGGTGCCGTTGGCGCTCTCAAGAGAAGCAATGGCCATGACGAACAGGCAGTTGACCCCGTAGTCCTGCTCCGCCTTGAGGAAGGCGTCCTCGATCCCGACGAAAGCGCCCCGGGAGACCAGCTGCAGGTCGGCCAGGGTAACACCGCTGGGCTTGCTCACGTCAAGGCTCCAGCACTGGTCGTAGGAATAGGCCGGGATGCTCTGATCCTCGATCACCCGCCTGACCGTATCCTCCCGCAGGGAAGACGCGATGCTGACATCCTCCCCCTGGGAAGAAGCCTTTTTCAGCAGCTTTTGCTCCGCTTTGATCGCATTGTCCTGCATCTCGGTGATGGAGTGATCCAGGGTCGCCTGGTAGCCATAGCAGCAAAGAGCCGCGACCACGACTGCCAGCAGGGCCGCTTTCCAGCTGAAAAAACGACGCTTGCGGTCCACATAGTAGACCGTCCGGTCGAATTTTTCCTCTGTATTTCCGGTCTTGTTTCTGTCCTGATCGCTCATGGCTTTCTCCGCTCTGCTGCTTGCAATCGCAGCGAATTTCTCTTATCATATTATAAGGAAAGCAGTTGTGAATTGCAACGGACGGGAAAGGAAATCTTGAGCAATGAGCGCCATCCTCAATCTGATCTTCAGCGTGATCTTCGCCTTGAGCATACATACGAATACGACGGAGGCGACCCAGGTCGATCCCCAGCAGGTGGCCGACGAGTGCATGAAAGGGATCAAGACCATGCAGGAGGAGACCCTGGACCGGTACGCAGGAAATACTTATGTCAACTTTCTGGTCAACCTGGAAGGAGACGAAGAGACCGTGGAGCGGATGCAGCAGGCCCTGCTCAGCAACTTCGACTACAGGATCGAAGAGGTCCTGGAGCGGGACGATCTGGCCGTGGCCAAGGTCACCATCACCCAGTGCGACTTCAGCAAGGTCCTGAAAAAATACAGGAAGACTTCCTACGATTACGTCACCGACCACCTCTACGATGAGAACATCACTGACAAAGACTGGCTGAACGACAAGTGCCTGGACATCTACGTGTCCCAGATCGAGAAGGTCGCAAAGGCTGGGAAGACCCATGAGGAGACCATCTACCTGCCCCTGACCAGCGACGGATACAACGGGTGGAATGCCGTCCTCGATGACGAGAACATGAAGAAGATCATCGGAGACCTGTCCATTCCGGAATACAGTAAGGACAAGGAGTGAGGATGAGATGAAAGAGATGCGGATCATAGTCATACCCGACTCCTTCAAAGGAACGATGACGGCGACTGAAGTCTGCCGGATCATATCCCAGGCGATCACAGACGCCAATCCCCGGGCCAGCGTCACGGCCATCCCCATGGCCGACGGAGGCGAAGGGACCTGCGACTGTTTTCATTTCGCCCTGGGAGGGGACAAGGTCTCCTGCCTGGCGGCCAATCCTTTTATGGAGCCCCGCAGGACCTGGTACTGGAAGAAGGGCGACACCGCCGTGGTGGAACTTGCGGCAGCGGCCGGCTTCATCGCAGATCCCGGGAAGAGGAACCCGGAAACGACCACGACCTACGGGGTGGGAGAGCTGATCCGCCATGCCATCGGAAGCGGCTGCCGCAGGATCATCCTGGGCCTGGGCGGATCCTGCACCAACGACGGAGGTCTGGGGATGGCGGCGGCTCTGGGCGCCCGCTTCACCGATGAAGAGGGCAGGCAGTTTATCCCCACAGGCGGCAGCATCCACCGGATCCGGACCATGGATCTGTCCCTGCTCCGGGACCAGATCCGGGGCGTTTCCTTCGAGGTCATGTGCGACGTCAACAATCCCCTGTACGGGCCCCAGGGGGCGGCCTTCGTCTTTGCTCCCCAGAAAGGGGCGGACGAGGCCATGGTCCAAAGGCTGGATCAGAACCTCCGTATCTACGCGGACCTGATCCGGACCCAGCTGGGCATGGACGTATCGGAGATCCCCGGCGGAGGAGCCGCAGGAGGAGCGGGGGCGGGAACCTGCGCCTTCCTGGGAGCGGACCTGCGGCCCGGCGCCGAGATCGTCCTTGAGATGAACCGGTTCGATGAGCAGCTGGCGGGCTGCGATCTGGTCTTCACCGGAGAGGGGAAGCTGGATGAACAGAGCCTCCGGGGCAAGGTGGTCGCGGTCATTGGCGATCACGCCCGAAGACAGGGCGTTCCCGTGGTCGCCGTAGTCGGCCAGGTGGACCAGGGCCTTATGGAAGGCAGTATCGCAGAAGGCGGTACTGCTGAGGGAGTCCCCGAGGACGGGATCCCTGCCCGGATCCGTGACCGGGGGATCACCGGGGTGATCCGGACCACCAGCTTTTGCGCGGATCCCGACCATTATGAGAGGACCTGCCGACAGGACCTCTACCGGGCGGTGAAATCCTTTGCAGAAAAAGCTTGCATTTGAAAAAATGTAGTATATAATATATAGGCACGCCATTTTCGACGTGCCTATCATTTTGTGCGAAAACCGCACGTATCCTTGCGGCAGGAAGCTGCCGCCATTTAGTCCACAGGGAGGTGAAACAATGACCAAGTACGAGCTGATGTTCATCATCGATCCTGCACTCGAAGACGATGCCAAGGCTGCCACAGTAGAGGCTGTCAAGGAGATCATCGCTACCGAAGGCGAAGTCATCGGAGAGGCAGACGTATGGGGCATGAGAAAGCTTGCGTATCCGATCCAGAAGAAGAGTGAAGGATACTATGTCGTCATCGAATTCCAGGCGCCGCCGACGCTGCCGAAGGAGCTCGACAGAAGACTCAAGATCTCAGACCACATCATGAGACACATGATCGTTAACAAAGACGAGAAATAATCACAGAGGGGATCAACTATGAACAGTGTTATTCTGATTGGGAACCTTACAAGAGATCCGGAACTGAGATACTCCACAGGGGGGAACCAGACAGCTATCTGCAGATTTACCGTAGCGGTCAACGAGCGCCGGAGAAATCCGCAGACCCAGGAGTGGGAAGACAGTCCCAGCTTCATCCCTGTTGTCGTTTTCGGCAAGCAGGCGGAGAACTGCGACAGATTCCTTTCCAAGGGCAGGAAGGTAGCAGTCAACGGCCGGATCCAGACCGGCAGTTATGTCAATAAGGAAGGTAACAAGGTCTACACGACTGAAGTTATCGCCAACAATATCGAATTCCTGTCACCGAGGAATGAAGGCGGCCAGGGCGGCGGCTTCGGCGGATATGACGGAGGCTTCGGCCAGCAGTCCGGCGGATACGGCCAGAACCAGCAGGCGTCCCAGGGCGGCTACGGTCAGGGCGGCCAGTTCCAGGATGAACAGGGAGGATCCGATCCGGGGATCCCGGAAGGATTCCAGAAGATTCAGGACGATGACATTCCGTTCTAGAAGAAAGGAGATCATTCCATGGCAATGGATAACAGAAGACGCGGCGGCATGAGAAGACGTAAGGTATGCCAGTTCTGCGCAGATAAAACAAAAGAGATCGATTACAAAGATGTCGATACTCTGAGGGATTACGTCACCGAGAGAGGCAAGATCCTTCCCAAGAGGATCAAGGGCACCTGCGCGATGCACCAGAGAGAGCTGACCAAGGCGATCAAGAGAGCCAGAATCGTTGCTCTGCTGCCTTACACGCAGGACTAATCGAGAAATCAAACCCAGGACCCGGAGCTATTCCGGGTTTTGTGTTGTAAAGAAACCGTTGATAATGATATAATAAAGTGTTATTTTAGGCGATCATTTACGACCGAAAAACTGGGTCCGAAGGGCCCGCAGGAGGAAGAAATGTACGCAGGAAGAATAGAGCGTCTGATCAGCAGGTACTCGCCCATCCCCATGCTGGCGATCAACATGCAGGGGAAGGTCACGAGGGCCAGCGGGACGATCGCAGAAGTTTTTAAGTATGACGGCATCATCGATGGCGATATTTTCGCGTTGACAGGCCTGAAGCTGCCGGTCATCGCCGACGCGGTGAGAGAGCATATGCCCCTCTACATCGAGCGCAACGACCGGAAGTTCAAGCTCCTGGGCGAGTTTCTGGGAGAGGGGGAGACAGCCTCCCTGCTCCTCTACTTCATCGATGTGACCGACTACGAGGAACTGAAAAAAGAATACGAGAAGAGAAAGCTTGCCATCGGCCTGGTCAGCGTCGACAACTACGACGAGCTGATCAATATCGCTGAGGACTGGCAGCTGGAGCTGATCAATCGGATCGACAAGTTCATCCGCGGATGGGCGACCAAGATCGGAGCGGCGATCACGAGATACAAGGATCACCTTTACAGCTTTACCATGGATCAGACCAGCTATAAGCAGCTCAAGGCCGACAATTTCGGGATCCTGGATGAAGCCCGCAAGATCGACGCGGGAGCGGATTTCCCGGTGACCCTGAGCATCGGCGTAGGCATGGGCGGAGAGACTCCGGCCGTCAGCGACCGCTACGCTCAGGACGCCCTGGACATCGCCCTTGGACGGGGCGGAGACCAGGCAGTGGTCAAGGACGTGCAGGATCTGGAATACTACGGCGGCAAGACCCAGGGGGTCGAGAAGTCCAACAAGGGTAAATCCAGACTGATCGCCCACGCCCTGCGGGCCCTGATGAACCAGTCATCCAGAGTCTTCATCATGGGACACAAGAACCCGGACATGGACTGCTTCGGAGCGGCCCTGGGCATCAGCAGGATCGCCCAGTCCGTAGGCAAGGACACCTATATCCTTCTCGGCTCCTATGATGAGACCATGGCCGACCTGATCCAGGACGCCAAGGACACCGGAGACTACGAGTTCATTTCCGATGAGCGGGCAGTCTCCCTCTACAAGGAGAACTCCCTGGTGGTCGTCGTCGACACCCACCGTCCGGGACTGGTCGAAAGTCTGGATCTGGTGGAGATGGCGGAAAAGCTGGTCGTCATCGACCATCACCGCAGAGCGGAAGACCTCCTGCCTCATCAGGTCCTGTCCTACATGGAACCCTACGCGTCCTCGGCATCGGAGCTGGTGGCGGAAGTCGTCCAGTACGCCTGCGAGAAGAAGTCCCTGAGCAAGGTCGAAGCGGACGCCCTTCTGGCCGGTATCATGCTGGATACCAACCGGTTCGCGGTCAAGGCCGGCGTCAGGACCTTTGAAGCGGCTTCCTGGCTCCGCCGCAACGGAGCGGACCTGCAGACGGTCCGCCGCTACTTCCAGGCAAACGCTGAGAATTTCCGGGTGAGAGCAGCCTGCGTGGCCAGCGCCAAGATCATCGACGACCGCATAGCCATGTCCATACATGAGGGCAGGAACAACAACGCCCAGATCGTCAACTCCCAGGTGGCGGACGAACTGCTGACCATCAAGGGGATCGAGGCAAGTTTCGTCGCCGGCCAGGATCAGAACGGAGAGACGGTCGTCAGCGCCAGATCCCTGGGGACCATCAATGTGCAGAGGATCATGGAGCAGTTCGGCGGCGGCGGCCACCTGAACACAGCGGGAGCCAGAGTCAGCCAGACTCCGAGAGAGATCCTGACAGAAATCGAGGAATTCTTCAAAACTTCACAATAGGAGGATAGAATAATGATAGTAATCTTATTACAGGACGTAAAAGGCAAGGGCAAGGCAGGCGATGTCGTCAAGGTAAACGACGGCTACGCCAGAAATATGCTGCTGCCCAAGGGCCTGGCCAAGGAAGCGACTCAGGGCAACGTCAGAAGCCTGGAGAAGCAGAAGGCTCTGGCAGAAGAGAAGAGACAGGAGCAGAAGGCGGCGGCTCAGGAACTGGCCCAAAAGCTGGAGAAGCTCACTGTCACCATCCAGTCCAAGGGCGGAGAGAACGGCAAACTCTTCGGTTCCATCACCTCCAAGGACATCGCGGAGGCGCTGGAGGCCCAGGAAGGGATCAAGGTAGACAAGAAGAAGATCGATCTGGCGGCGCCGATCAAGCAGACCGGCACGGAGACCGTGACACTGAAGCTGTTCCCCGAAGTCGCGGCCAAGCTGAAGGTCAAGGTCACTGTCTAGGAGGATAGAGATATGATGGAGGGAAGGATCCCGCCGCACAGTCTGGACGCGGAACGTTCCGCTCTGGGCGCGGCCCTGCTTTCGAAGGATGCTCTGTACGGCGTTGTAGAGAACGTCAAGGCCAGAGATTTTTATGATGCCAACCATAAGGAAATATTTGAAGCGATCCTGAATCTGTCCAGAAGAAACGCCCCCGTCGACGCTCTGACGGTATCAGAGGAGCTGAAGAGCAGGGGGACACTCGAAATGGTCGGCGGCAGAGCCTATATCGCCAGCCTTTCCTCGGGCACACCGACCATCGCCAACGCGGAGGAATACGCTAAGATCATCGCTCAGAAAGCGTCTGCCCGCAGACTGATCGAGGTGGCGGATGACGTGATCGAGAAGGGCTATGAGGGATCCATGGATCCCGGTTCCCTGCTGGATTACGCGGAGAGCGGCATTTTTGAGATCTCTCAGCAGAGGCAGAAGGGCCAGTATACCCACATCAAGGATGTCCTGCTGGAGAATATCGAGATCATCGACAAGGCGGCCCAGATGGAGGGCGGCCTGACCGGCGTCACGACAGGCTTCCGGGACCTGGACGAGAAGACATCGGGACTTCAGAAGTCCGAGCTGATCATCCTGGCGGCCCGTCCGGCCATGGGAAAGACAGCCTTTGCGCTGACGGTCGCGCGAAACGCCGCGGTCAAGGGAGGAGCATCGGTCCTCCTCTTCAGCATGGAGATGTCCAAGGAATCCCTGGGCCAGAGACTGCTGGCCATGGAGTCCCGGGTCGATATGCAGAGCCTCAAGAAGGGGAACCTGCAGAGACGGGACTGGGATGACATCAACGACGCTCTGGATGTCCTGTCCAGGGCCAATATCCATATCGACGATACCGCCGGAGTCAGCATCATGGAGATGAAGAGCAAGTGCCGCAGGCTCAAGGCGGAAGAAGGCCTGGATCTGGTCATCATCGACTATCTGCAGCTGATGAACCCGGAAGGGCGGGCCGATTCCAGGACCCAGGAGATCTCCGTGATCTCCAGCAACCTGAAGCTGATGGCAAGGGAGCTTGACTGTCCGGTCATCGTCCTGTCCCAGCTGTCCCGGGCGCCGGAGCAGAGGACCGACCACCGGCCCATGCTTTCGGACCTGCGCGAGTCCGGTTCCATCGAGCAGGACGCGGATATCGTACTGTTCCTCTACAGGGACGATTATTATAACAAGGAAGATGCCGTGCCGGGAGAGTGCGAGGTCATCATAGCCAAGCAGAGGAGCGGCCCGACGGGAACGGTCAAGGTCGCATGGCTTGAGAAGATCACCAAGTTCGTTGACAGCGCCGGAAGCAGCATGAGCGGCTTCTAGAACAGCAGGGGAAGACATACATGGGATTTTACAGAGAGAAGGTCAATGACTATTTTCTGCTGGACACTCCGGTAGAGAATCTGTTCATAAATGAATATATGAAGGCGGCGCCGGGAGATTACGTCAAGGTCTATCTGTTCGCCCTGATGCATGCGGGGCTCGACGTGAAGCTGACCAACGCCGACCTGGCCAGGGCCCTGGGTCTTGAGCCGGAGGATGTCCTCAAGGCATGGACCTACTGGGAGAAGCAGAACCTGATCCGCAAGCACATGAAGGGAAGCGAGAGCGGATTCGACTACGACGTGGAGTTCCTCATGCTGAAGGAACAGCTCTACGGTCAGCAGACCGCGCCCCAGGCCAGTGTGCAGACCATCAGCAGGCTGATGGAGGATCCTCCGGTCAAGCAGATGATCATGGATATAGAGCAGGTCTTCGGAAGGGTATTTTCCAGTTCGGAGCTGCAGAAGATCCTGTCATGGATCGAGGATTATCAGATGCTCCCCGAGACCATAGCCTACGCTTTCTCCTACGCCAGGAAACAGCGGAAGACCAGCCTGAAGTATGTGCAGGCCCTGGTACAGGATTGGGGCAGCCGGGGGCTGGCGGACGTGGCTTCCGTCGAGGAGGACCTGGGCAAGAAGGACCGCAGGCATACTATGCAAAGGCGGGTCTTCCAGGCTTTGGGCTTCAGCCGCAACGCCACCGAGGAGGAGCAGAGGATCATCGACAGCTGGTTCGATGATCTGGGCATGTCCCTCGAAACGGTGCTGGATGCCTGCAGCAGGACATCGGGGATCTCCAGTCCCAACATCAATTACGTGAACAAGGTGCTGCAGAACTGGAACAAGGAAGGGAAGACAGAGAAGCCGGCCACGGACGCCCCCGGCGGCAGAGAGATCATGGAATACTACGATCTGCTCCGCAGGACCGAGGAGGAAGAGGCCCGGCAGCGCACAGAAGAAGTATACGCCAAAGTACCCAAGATCCGGGGGATCGACGATGAGATCACCGGCCTCAACAGAGAGCTTTCGAGGATCATCATCTCGGATACGGTGGATAAGAAAAAAGCCGGAGCCAGGATCCGGCAGGAGATGGAACGCCTGAACATGGAGAAGGCTTTCCTTCTGACAGAGAACGATTACGAACTCGACTATATGGACATACATTATACCTGTCCGTTATGCAAAGACACGGGAATGCTTGAAACAGGAGAAAAGTGCCAATGCTACGAAAAGGTGACCAGGGATCAGATCAACAGTCTTCTGAACCGGCCAAAACAACAGAACTGAATATAGATGAAACAGAAAGAGAGGCGCTTTTGTCGGGAGACGTCAAAGCGCAGCATTTCTTTGATGAGATACAGAAACTGAAACAGGACCTGACTTCGCTGAAACGTACGGAGGTGATCGACACTTCCTTCGTGGAGGAGAAGACGCCCAAAGCGGATCCGCAGAGTACGGCGGAAGGTCCAGCGGCCAGACCGGCGGAAGGTCCGGCGGCCAGACCGGCGGAAAAACCCGCTGAAGGACCGGCCCAGAAACCGGCCGGGCAACCTGCGGCCGAAAAAGGACCGGCAGTAAAAGCTGCGGCCGGGCCGGCAGGTAACGCGGAGAAGGTCGTAAAGGCTGCGGAGGCCCAGGCCAAGGCGACGCCCCAGGCCACCTTCCAGGACCAGTTCCGCCAGCAGATGGAGACCCAGCTGCAGGCAGTCCAGAAAGAGCAGGACGAGAAGGCCAGGCAGCGGGCGGTCAAACAGGCCAAGAAAGAAGCCTACCGGGCGGAGAAAGCCAGGCGGAACGCCGAGCGAAGAGAAGAACGGCGGGCAAGGGCCAAGCGCAAGCAGCAGGAGCGGGAGCTTCGGGCCGAAGTCAAGAGAAAGAAAAGGATCGCGGACAAGTCCGCCGAGCTTGGCGGAGGGATCATCAATCTCCACGATACCACCGTCAGCACGGAGATCCAGCCGGTCGGACGTTTTTCGTGGAGAGACCTTCTGGGGATCCTGCCCCGGTCACAGAAGCGGGCGGCCTCGTCAGAGGAAGAGCTCCAGGCTTTGATCGAAGAGCAGGAACAGAAGACCGCGGAAGCGAGAGCGACGGCGACCCAGCTTTCCCGGGTAAGGGCAAGCCGGTATCATAACAGCGCATTCGGGCGCAGGCTGGACGCTTTCAAGAAAGCCTGCGACAAGCACAAGGGACTCCTGCTGACCGGTATGAGCATGGTCCTGCTGGTCTGCGTAGGAGCGGCCGGAGTCATCAATTACGGCACAGCTTATGAATATTCATATAACGGACACGTTCTGGGCTACGTCGAGAGCAAGGATGAAGTCCTCCAGATCACGGACATGGTCCAGCGGGCCCTGACCGAGGATAAGGAGATGCAGGTCATCATCGACGCCAAGGACGACATATCCTTCCGGAAGGTGTCGACCCTGGACAAGGACGTGGTCCCGGATTCATCCGATCAGGTCCTGCGCCGGCTGACCTACATGGGCGACCTGAACGTCAAGGCCTACGGGATCTACGTGAACGGGAAGAAGGTCGGAGGCGTCCGGAGCAAGGAAGTCGCTGCCGATGTTCTCAAAAAGATCGAGAACCGTTACGCCAGTGATAAAAAGGGAACAGTTATAGAAAAGGCGGAGATCCTGGAGACGGTGGATGTCAAAATGAGCAACACCAACCTCCGTAACGTCTACTCCGCTGAACGGATGGCAGACCTGCTCTGTACCAGCGGCGAGAAAGAGACCGTGCATACGGTCATCGCCGGTGAGACGCTGAGCGATATCGCCGAAGTATACGGAACGACCGAGGAGAATCTCCAGAGGGATAACGAAGGGGTCGATCCGACCAAGCTGGAAGTAGGAAGCACCCTGCTGATCAAGCAGAACGCCCCCCTTCTGACGGTCCGGATGACGGAACGGCGTTCCTATACAAAGACCATCGAATATGAGACCGTCGAGAAGAAGACTGACGAGATGTACGAAGATGAACAGGTCATCGAGCAGGAAGGTGAAGACGGTTCGGAGGATATTACAGAACGGACGGTCTCCATCAACGGAGTACAGGAAAGTCTGGACGTTCTGAAGCATGAGATAACCAAGAAGCCGGTCAAGAAGATCATTCTGCAGGGAACAGCGGAGCGTCCGCCATCGGTGGGCGACGGCGTATACATCTGGCCTCTGGCCGGGGGATATACACTCACATCCCACTACGGATACCGGTGGGGCAGACTCCATGCCGGCATCGACCTGGGAACGCCGACAGGCAATGACGTTCTGGCGGCGGACGGCGGGATCGTCGTCCGCGCGGGATACTTCGGCGGATACGGATACTGCGTGGACATCGACCATCAGAACGGCCAGATGACCAGATACGGACACCTCAGTTCTATCCTGGTCAGCGTCGGTGATGAAGTGTACGAAGGACAGCACATTGCAGAGTCGGGAAATACCGGCGCAAGCACCGGGCCCCATCTGCATTTTGAGATCCATACCAACGGACAGTCCCATGATCCGTTGCAGGATCTGCCATAAATCAGGCAGAAGGCAGCCGTGATCACGGCAGGGGGACAGGATATGGGAAGAAAGAAAAGGCGCAGCAGCAAGTTCAAGGACAGCAGCGCTGTCATCGATATGGAACAGGCCAGAAAAGAAAGACAGGAGCGCCAAAAGAAGAGAACACAGGAAAAACAGATCAAGGAAGAACGGGAACAGACCAGGCAGGAGCGCAAGGAAGAGCGCAGAGCCTCCCGCCCGACCAGATCCGGCCGCAGCCAGCAGTCCCTGCGTGAAGGCGAGGAGCGGACCGGTACTTCGGGTGAGCGTCAGGGCCGCCGCAGAGTAGCCCTGCGAAGACGGAGGAACCAGAGAAGGGCGGTCGCGGTCCTGGCCGTGCTGTTCATCGTTGGCGTACTCGGTTATTCGGTCGGCCATATCCTGATCCTGAAGCACGACCTGCACGTGGCCAAAAAAGAGCAGGCCGCCTATCAGGAAGAAAAGGAACAGCTGGAGAAGGACCTGCAGGAGATCAACGACCTGCAGAACCTGGAGGAGCAGGCGAGGGATCAGATGCGGCTGATCAAGCCGGGCGAGACCTTATACATTTTTCCGGAGAATATGACACAATAATAATGAATCTGTACTCACCGAAAACGATCAGACAACTGAAGGAAAAATACGGATTTCGATTCGCCAAGGGTCTGGGACAGAACTTCCTGACCGATCCGTCCGTACCGGAAGCCATGGTGGAAGGAAGCGGGATCGGACCGGAGGACCTGGTCATTGAGATCGGCCCCGGCATTGGAGTGCTCACCGCGGCGGCAGCAGAAGCGGCGGGCAGGGTGGTCGCCATCGAAGTGGATGAGCGGCTGATCCCCATCCTGGGCGAGACCCTCAGGGAATACGACAATATCGAAGTGATCTGCGCCGATGTCCTGAAAACGGACCTGGCGCAGCTGATAGGAGATCAGATCCGGCAGCACGGAATAACCGGTCAGGTCCGGATCATCGGCAATCTCCCTTATTATATTACTACTCCCATCATCATGAAGCTGCTGGAGGATGAGCTTCCGGTCAGCTCCATCACCGTGATGATGCAGAAGGAGGTCGCGGACCGGATCGAGGCCGGTCCCGGCAGCAAGGCTTATGGGGCCATCTCAGTCGCGGTCCAGTATTACTGCAGGGTATCCCGGATCGTGTCCGTGCCCAAGGAAGTATTTCTTCCCAGTCCCAAGGTGGACTCGGCGGTCCTTCTGCTGGAGCTTCGGGAGCAAAAGGCGGCGGAGGTCAAGGATGAGGCCAGGTTTTTCGCCTGCGTAAAGGCTGGTTTCGGCCAGAGGAGAAAGACTCTGGTCAACGCCCTCAGCGGAGCGGGTAATCTTCCCAAAGACCTGGTCCGTCAGGTCCTGGAAGCAGCCGGGATCGAGGAAAACCGCCGGGCGGAGACCCTGTCCATTGAGGAGTTCGCGAAGATCGCGGACCAGCTGACATCGAGGGAAGGTGCATAATGGAAGAAAAAAGCCTGATATATAGAATTTTTCACAACAGCATCGTGATCCTGGCGATCGCTTCGATCGTTGTGGGTTTTATCGTGGAAGCCCTTTCGAGGCACAACCCGGTGGAGGCTGCCCTGTTCATGGCGCAGAATCCGCTGGTCACCCTGTGCAACTGCATGCTGATCATCGCGGTCCTGTCTCTCGCCATGCTCTTTCGGCGGCGGGCCTTTGCCCTGTGCATGTTTGCCCTGATCTGGGTGGCGCTGGGAATCACCAACTGCGTGATCCTGACCAACCGGATGACCCCCTTCAATGTCAAGGACCTGAGCAACCTCAAGGAGGGGACCCAGATCCTTCGCAACTATTTCTCTGTCACCAACCTGATCCTGATCGGAGCCATCGTGGCCATCCTCGTGGTGATCGTGATCGTCCTCTTCCGCAAGCTGCCGAAGCTGGACCGGAAGGTGAACTACCGGAATTCCATTATCGGGATCGTCCTCATCGTGGCCCTTTCTTTCGGGGTGCTGCAGGGCGGCATGAAGGTCGGCGTGCTGGACACCTTCTTCGGAAGCCTGCCTCTGGCCTATAAAGAAAACGGGACTCCTTATTCCTTCATGATCACCTGGGTCAAGACGGGCATCGACAAACCCAGAAACTACAGCGACGAGATGATCAGGGGGATCTTCAAAGACGGGGAGATGGGAGAAGACGGGATCTACACCCCCGGACAGGATGATGATAAGACGGCGGATCAGACCCCCAACATCATTTATCTGCAGCTGGAGTCCTTCATCGATCCCCTTCAGGTAAAGGGCTTCGAATACTCTAAGGACCCCATGCCCAATTACCGGGAGCTGATGAGTGAATACTCCTCAGGATACCTCACTGTTCCGGCGGTGGGAGCGGGGACAGCCAACGTAGAGTTCGAGGCGATCACAGGCATAAGCGCCAGATTCTTCGGACCGGGCGAATATCCCCATAAGAGCGTGCTGACCGAGAAGACCTGCGAATCCGCGGCCTTCGATATGAAGCAGCTGGGATATACATCCCACGCCATCCACAATCACAGAGGCGCCTTCTATAACAGGAATACAGTCTTCAGCAACCTGGGCTTTGACACCTTCACCTCTCTGGAATACATGAACAACGTGGTGAAGACACCTAAGAACTGGGCCAAGGACGCCGTCCTGACCGAGAACATCCTGGACGCCCTGAAGTCCACCAAAGGCAGGGATTACATCTATACGATCTCCGTCCAGGGACACGGCAAGTATCCGACCGAGGAGGTCCTGGACGATCCTGAGATCAAGGTGACCAAGGCTCCCGATGAGGAACTGAAATGGCCCTATGAATACTACGCCAACCAGATCTATGAAATGGACCAGTTCGTCAAAGAGCTGACGGACACCCTGGCGGATTACGACGAGGATATCGTACTGGTCATGTACGGCGACCACCTTCCGGCCCTGAACATGACCGAGGATATGATGGAATCCGGCGACCTGTACAAGACCCAGTACATCATCTGGGACAACTTCGGCATGAAGCGGGTCGAGAAAAACCTCAAGGCATACAACATCCACGCGGAAGTGACCAAACGTCTGGGGATCCATACGGGCATGCTGACCCAGTACCACCAGAATTACAGCGGCAAGAAGAACTATCAGAAGAACTTCAAGGCCCTGGCCTACGACATGCTCTACGGCAAGAAATACATTTACGGAGAGAAGGGTCCCTTCGAAGCGACCGACATGCAGATGGGGGTCAAGAAGATCGCCATCGACAAGATCGTCAAGATCGGCGACCGCTACTATATCAAGGGACAGAACTTCACGGAATACAGCAGGATCTCCCTGAACGGCGAAGTCCTGAAGACCGTTTACCTGGGTCCGACCATCCTGGCCCTGAGCGAGGAAGTGGATCCGGAAAAAGTCTCCGAGATGAAGGTCAGTCAGGTAGAGAAGAACAAGGAAGTGCTGAGCACGACAGAATAGACAGGTGCGCTGCAGATGGCAAGAATCAAAGTCCCAAGGTTAGAAACGCAAAGGCTGGTCCTGCGCGGCTGGAAACGCCACGACGCGGGAGCGCTCTACGAGTACGCGAAGAATCCCAACGTCGGCCCAAACGCCGGCTGGAAGCCCCACGCGGATGTGCGGGAATCCAGGATGATCATCACCCAGATGTTTCAGCAGAATACCACCTGGGCGATCACGGTCAAGCCGGGCTGCGGCCTGGACGGGCCCGCCGATGTCCCCATCGGGAGCATCGGATTCGAGCCGGACGCCTACCGGCCCAACATCAACAGCAGGGAGATGGGCTATTCCCTGAACCAGGACTACTGGGGACAGGGCGTGATGACGGAAGCGGCCCGCCGCCTGCTGCGGTACGGTTTCGAGGAGCTGAGCCTGGCATCGGTGATGATCCGCACAGGAGAATCCAACCAGCGGAGCCAGCGGGTCATCGAGAAGTGCGGCTTCCATTATGAAGGGACCCTGCGGCAGTGTTACCGGATGTACAACAACGAGATCCGTGACAGCCGGGTCTACTCTATGCTGCGGGAGGAATACGAGGAGCTGTCCAGCCTTTGGATGACTTCCACTTGAACCGTCAGAGGAACTGTGATAGAATCTTTAAGTCTATGAACAAATACATGGAAGAGGCCCTGGAAGAGGCGAAAAAGGCGGCTGCGATGGGGGAGATCCCGGTCGGAGCTGTTGTTGTGAAGGACGGGCAGATCATCGGGCGGGGGCATAACCGCACGGAAACCGACAGGGATCCGACGGCTCACGCGGAGATGATCGCGATCCGGCAGGCCGCGAGGACCCTGGGGGGCTGGAGGCTTCCCGGCTGCAGTCTGTATGTGACGCTGGAGCCCTGCAGCATGTGCGCGGGGGCGATCGTCTGGTCCAGGATCGAGCGGCTGGTGATCGGAACCATGGATCCCAAGGGCGGAGCCTGCGGGTCGGTCTTCAATATCGTACAGGAGCCGCGGCTGAACCACCATGTGGACATAGAGACCGGATGCATGCAGGAGGCGTGCGCGGATCTGATGAAAGGGTTTTTCAGGGATCTGAGAAACAAGAAGAAAAAAAACAAACCGGAGGATGGACAGGAATGAAAAGAATAAGTGCATTGTTATGCGCGATGATCCTAACGATATGTATGGCGGCGCCGGCATGCTTCGCGGCCAAGACCGACGCGGCGCAGACCGATACCGCTCAGGTGACGGAGCCCGGCTTCGAGCTGCGGACCTCTTCTCCTGAGGACGGAGCGACTGGAGTCGCGGTAGACAACTTCTCGGTGAAGATGTATTTCAGCAAGGAAATGCTCCCCAAGTCTGACGCGGTCCGCAAGGCCAATGAGAAGCAGTTCACTCTCACGGACGCGGACGGAGAGCCGATCCCGGTCAAGGTCTATTACAGTGAGAAAGAGAAGAAGCGGGGCCTGATGATGGTCGCCGCCGACTACAGCAACAACAACGAGAAGGATGTTCAGATCAAGGGCGCTATGACCTACACCCTGACCATCGGTGACGGCCTGCAGGCAGCTGACGGGACCCGCTATAATACGACCACCAAGCTGACCCTGAAGACCCTGAATCAGCAGCGTTCCATGATCGTCTACATGATCCTGATGTTCGCCATGATGGGCGGTATGGTATTCTTCACCATGCGCAGCACCAAGAAGGCTGCGGAGAAGGACAAGGAAGAGCACGCGACCAAGGGTGTGAATCCGTACAAGGAAGCCAAGAAGACCGGTAAGTCGGTCGACCAGATCGTAGCCAAGAACGAGAAGCAGAGGGCCAAGAAGGAAGAAGCCGAACAGAAGAGAAAGGCCAAGGAAGCCGAGCTGGAGGCCAAGATCCTGGAAGAGATGCGCAGAGAGAAGAACAAGCGCGTTGCCGGACCCAAGCCGATCAGCCAGGGCGGCGGAACCTATAAGGTACCGGTCAAAAAGAGCCAGGCGGAGGAGCCGAAGAAGTCCAATAAGGGGACCACGAACCCGAAGAACCAGTCGGGCAAGAAGAAGAACGCCGGCAAGAAAAAGAAGAAATAAGAATTGAGGATCGCAGGTGGGGAAACTCACCTGCGATTTCGTAAGAAGGAGCGAATCAAGATGAGGCAGACAGAACGCGTGGAGATCAGGGCCTACGCCAAGATCAACCTTTGCCTGGACGTCAAGGGACTTCTCCCGGGGGGATTCCACGAGGTCCATATGATCATGCAGCAGATCCTGCTGCACGACGACGTGGCCATCCTCTGGGAAACCGGGCCGGAGGGTCAGGCGGACCGGTTTGGGCCGGAAGGCCAGGCGGACCGGCCCCATGATCAGGAGGGCTCCGGGGTCGGGATCTCTGTGGGGACCAACC
>CAMOZS010000020.1 GCA_946631075.1 uncultured Bacillota bacterium
GAATGATCGAAACCAAAGGTCTGATCGGCTCCATCGAAGCAGCAGATGCTATGGTAAAGGCTGCGAATGTTTACCTGATCGGTAAGAACTTCGTAGGCGGCGGCCTGGTAACAGTTATGGTCAGAGGAGACGTAGGCGCTTGCAAGGCTTCCGTAGATGCCGGCGCTGCTGCAGCTCAGAGAGTTGGCGAACTGCTCCACGCTCACGTTATTCCGAGACCGCACATCGAAGTTGAGACCATCCTGCCGGATCCGAAGAATCCGCAGAGACCGGATGAGGGCTAAATCATCCATCCTTAGCTAAAAGCGAATTGATTTAAGATATGATGCACCGCACAGGCAGCGATGTCTGCTTGTGCGGTGTTTCATCACGCGCTGCAGGAAAGGACGAATAATATGAGTAAGACTATATTGGTACTGACAGGCAGCCCCAGAGTCGGAGGAAACAGTGACCAGCTGGCGGAGGCCTTTATTCGTGGTGCCCAGAATGCCGGCAACACTGTGATCCGTTTTGACGCCGGCAGGAAGCAGATCGGCCCCTGTGTCGGCTGTCAGGGTTGCTTCAGCAAGGGGACTCCCTGTATGGTAGTGGATGACTTCACTGAGTTCGCTCTTGATCTTCTCAAGGCGGATGCCGTGGCCATCTTCACGCCCCTGTACTGGTTCAACTGGCCGGCCGGGATCAAGGCCGCCATCGACAAGCTCTTTTCTTTCTACTGCTCGGGAAATCAGACCCGGGTCAGAGAGAGCATCTTTGTCGTATGCGGTGAGTCCGATCAGATGGACACCTATGATCCGATCATCAAGACCTACGAGAAGACAGCAGAGCTGATGCACTGGGAAAACAAGGGCCACATCGTGGTTCCCTCCGTTTTCGAGGCAGGCGCTGTCCAGAATACACCGGCCATCGCCGGCATGGAAAAGATCGGGACCTATTTCTAGGGTGCTGCTGCTTTTGCAGCGGCCCTTTTTTTGAGAGAGGAAGAGTTCGCGCCCGCCGCGAGCTCGGCTGACCTGGCGGGTTCGGCTGACCTGGCGGGTTTGGTGGATGCCGCAGGTTTGGTGGATGCCGCAGGCGCGCATCAGCACCGAATTCTGCCAAAACAAGCGAAAATGACGCTTCTGGCAGAATCAGATCGGCTAAAAGCTCACATGCTCATGTGAATTCTGCCAAAGGGCCTGTATAGACGACTATTGGCAGAATTACCTGCATATATAGGGGCATATCCGGGATCAATTCTGCCAAAGACCGCGTTCAGCCAGTCATTGGCAGAATTACCACGGTATTTCCCGGATCTCAGCCAGTGAATTCTGCCAAAGCAGGCTAAAAGGCGTGAATTGGCAGAATCCCGGAGTCCCGGAAGCACTGGATCGCAGTAACCCGGAGTCCCGGAAGCACTGGATCTCAGAATCCCGGAGTCCCGGAATCAGGCGGGAAATGAAATCAGAGAGGAAGAAGCTATGGCAACAGTGAGATTCCCATTCGATCTCAGTCAGATCAGAACAGCGGAGGAATTCCGCGAAAAGACGGCTCAGGCAGGTTACCGGATCCCGGTAAGCGCCGATCTTGGCGTCCTGGGAAGAAGCTTTTCAGCAGGAGGACGCAGCTTTGGCAACTCCATGGCCGTCCAGCCTTTGGAAGGACTGGACGCGGATGAGAACGGAGCACCCAGTTCCCTGACCCTGGCCAGATACGAGAAGCTGGCAGCCCAGGGGGCGGGGATCCTTTGGGTGGAGGCAACGGCCGTCTGCCCGGAAGGACGGGATTCGACCCGGCAGCTCTGGCTCCATGAGGGAAGCCGGGAAGGCTTTCGCCAGCTGGCGCAGACCATCGACGCGTCTGCCGCAAAGGCTGGCTATCCGGCTCCGTACAAGGTGATCCAGCTGACTCATTCGGGAAGATGCAGCAAAGACAGGGCCGGGAACCCGGCTCCTCTGGCCGCTTTTGAAAGCCCATGCCTTGACCCGGTGATGGGAAGACCTCAGATCGTGACCGACGAATATCTGGACCAGCTGCAGGTGAAGGTAGGGGAAGCGGCAGCCTTTGCGATGGAAGCCGGATTCGACGCGGTGGAGCTCAAGCTCTGCCACCAGTACCTGTTCAAAGAGCTGCTCTGCGCCTATACCCGGCCCGGACGCTACGGCGGGTCTATGGAGAACCGGTTCAGGTTCGCCCTGGGCGCGGTCGACCAGATCCGGACCAGGACCGGAAACCGGATCGATGTGGTCGTTCGTCTCAACGCCTATGACGGGATCCCCTGGCCCTATGGATGGGGCATGGCAGCCGCACCTTCTGCGGGAGCTGGCCCGGCGGCCGGCGGAGTGACCTCCAGCTGGCAGGGCAATCCCAAAATGCAGCCCAGCCTGCAGGCCCAGCGCAGCAACTGGCAGGGCAACCCGGACAGGCAGGAATTCCTCAGCGCCGAGACCAACTGGCAGGGCAATCCCGCGCCTCTCAATGTTTCCGATTCCGAGAAGAGCAGCTGGCAGGGCAATCCGGACCGGCAGCAGCTGATCGGGACCCAGACTAACTGGCAGGGTAATCCCGCCCCCTTCACCGTCTCCGAGGCGGAGAAGAGCAGCTGGCAGGGCAACCCGGGCCTGGACCGGATCGCCGGAAGCACCCAGACCAACTGGCAAGGCAACCCTGTTCTGCCCGGCGGCGGTAATGTCCGGGCCGGAGCATCCGCGGCACCTGCGAGCGGAGCGATGACCGAAGCAGCCGGAGCATCCGCGAGCGGCGGGGCGATGACCGAAGCAGCCTGCACGCCTTCATCCTGCGCGGCCTGCAGCGCGGACACAGCCTGCGGCCCCATGCAGACCGATCTCACGGAAGTCAAGGAACTGATGCGGCAGCTTTACCGCAGAGGGATCCGGATCTTCAATCTGACGACGACAAGCCCCAGATTCCTTCCTTCCGGGAACGGCTATCTGGACAACTTCAGCGAGACAGCCCAGGTGGATCCCCTGGCAGGAACAGCAGCTCTGCTCCAGGCGACCAGAGAGATCCGTCAGGCCATGCCGGCCGATATCCGCATCGTCGGTACCGGGCTGAGCTGGTTCGGTCCCTTCAGCGCCAACGTGGCTGCCGGAGGAGTCCGGGAAGGCTGGTTCGATATCGCCGGATTCGGCCGGAGCGTGATGGCCGATGACGGCTTCATCCCCGCCATCCTGCAGGGAAGGCAGCCGGATCCGGCCAGATCATGTATCGGCTGCGACAGCTGCTTCAGGCTCTTCTTTGAGGATCTGCCCACAGGCTGTCCCATGCAGCACCAGGCCTATCGTGATCTTATGCAAAGGCTGCAGCAGGGCGGCAATATCATCTACTGAAGGAAGATGGAAGCGTAGGGGGAAAGAGGAATATGCCCTTCAATTGGAAAGATATCAAGAAGATCCGTAACAAAAGGACCGGCAAGATCCGCTATATCCTGAGCGGGATCATGTCGGTGGTCGGCATCACCCAGGTGATGGATTTCGTGGAATACCCCTATCCCTGGCATGCGGACAGCCTGATCATAGGAGGGATCCTGCTCCTGGCCGGCGTTGTCATTGCCCTCACCACCTGGCGGAAGGTGGACAAGTGGAACCGCTATGAGGCCTTCATCAACAACCGGGGCAACACTTCGATCAGCTTTCTGGCCCGGGCCCTGGGCGAGGAGGAGGACGACGTCTGCGCGACTCTGCAGCAGATGATCAACGAGCATTTCTTCCTGGGACCGGAGAGCAACGTGGAAGCTTACATCGACGGGCCGAGAAAGCTGCTGGTCATGACCGTGAACGGCAAGCCTTTGGAACCGATCGAAGAGACCGTCCGGAGGATGAAAGCCGAAGAGCCGAAGGCGGAGGAGAAAGCGGAAGCGAAAGCCCGGTCCCGGCAGGCAGCCCCCGCGCCGGCCCAGACAGCACCCGCCCACTCACAGAACGTGGATCTGCTGCGGCAGGCCATCGAGACCACCGAGGACAAGATCGTCAAAGCCTCTCTCTATGATCTGGAGGGGTCTGTGCGCCGGATCGAGCAAAAGCTGGCGGACGAGCCGGAGCTTGCCGAGAATCAGAACATCCGCAATCTGCAGAGACACTACCTGCCCATGACCATGGATCTGGTAAAGAAGTATATGGAAGAGCGGAACTCTCCCCGGACCATGGACATGATCGGTCAGGCCCTGGGCACCTGCGCCAGCGCCTTCACCAGCATCGAGCGCAAGCTGACCGAAAGGGACGACATGAGCACAGAGGCGGACATCCTCACCCTGCAGACCATGTTCGCTCAGGACGGCCTCCTGCAGACTATGGGGAAACAATAACCAACAGCCAGCAAAACAAACATGGAGAATGAGAAGCACTCTGGCCTGCCAGGCCGGGGTGTTTTTGTTGCGGTACGCCTGAATCGGTTGAGAACTGTCAGATAATTTGGTAAAATAATAAAAAATTTGAGTAAAGACCAAGGAGATTTGACATGTTTAGATATATGAAGAGATGCATGTTCGCGGTCATATTGCTGATCGCGGTCATGATCATACCGGCCGCAGTGGACCAGGACGGTGCCCGGACAGCCTATGGCGCGGAGAGAATAGAAGTCGGATTGATGGAGGGCAATCAGTTCAGGGCACAGAAGTCGATCGATTTTGGAACGGTGGATCTGTCAAAGCTGGATCCGCAGGGAGAGTCCGATCCCTTAAAGTTTCAGCTGGCGATCCATTACAGCACGGAGATCGGGATAAGTGATTATCTTAAAATCGGATTTGGATTCAGCGGACAGGCCCCGCTGGAGGATGCCTTCTATATGAAGGGAAGCGAAATGTCCGGGAGCACGATAAACAAGATCGTGCAGACAAACATCTATCTGGATCCTTCCAGACTGACCGCCGGGACCTATACGGCAAATGTGAGCGTCACGCTTCCCTTTGACAGCATATCGGTGAGCGGCAGTGGGTATACCGTCAGCGGGAATATCCTGACGATTCCGATCAGGATCACTTTGACAGGAGACAATCCATGTATTACTCAGAAGGTCAGAGTGATCAAAGCGAAGGCCGGAAATGACCAGGTGGAGATTTCATGGATACCGGTAGAGGGCTGCACCAGCTACGCGGTTTTCCGGAGAGAAGGAACGGATGAAAGCGCATCATTTCCGGAACTGGAAGAGTATTTATATTTAGGAAGCGTCAGGACATATCCGGAAGAAGACGGTAAAGGATTCCAGGATCCTCATTTCACGGACTATTACGCCTGGAACGGCCAGATCTATTCCTACATCGTGATCTCAGATGGCGACGATACAGCCTTTGAAGGAAATGCGAGCAAATCTGTCTCTGCCTGCCCGAAGGCGGCCATCCGGCTGAAGCCCGCGGCACCGGAAGCGACAGCCTACAGTGGGAGTCCGGACGAGGTCGGCCTGTCCTGGTACTGGGACGCCTATGGACAGCAGAAAGACCCGGTGACCGGCGAATCAGACGAGCTGACGGGGAACGGTCAGTATGAGGGGACAGATCTGGTGGACCATTTCAATGTGTATATGGATGGAACGCTGGTGAGGCAGGTCCGCCGCAACGCTGTAAGAAAACAGGAATCCGGTCGTTACAGCTGGTATCTCGATCTGCCGGCGGAGTATCCGGACCGTTCTTACACACTCTGGGTCACGGCAGTAGCCCCGGATGGGACCGAGGGTAATAGCAGCAACAAAGTCATCGCCTATACTGAAGAAGAGCGCGACCTGGCGATCGAGGGCCACACAGTCAGATATATAGAGGAAGAAGAGCGGGATGACGACACAGGGAAAGTCATCGCGATCTATCGGGGCCTGTCGATCGAGATTTCCGAAAAAGGAGCAGACCGGCTGGAGATTTGGAGGAAACCGGTATCGGCAGATGACAGCGCCTATGAGAAGGTCGACCTGTCGATCACTCCGGATGGGGAGACGATCGATGCTGGTGTGATCAGAGGCGCCGTATACACCTACAAAGTGATCGCCTGCGACAGAAACGGCAGGCAGACAGATCCATATATTTTCAGCGTTGCGGCAGCCGGTGAGCCCTCCGGGTATGTTCCGGGAGGCCAGCCTTTGGAGATCAGTCTGAGAACAGGAAACGGAGCGGATACTACCCTGTACTGGTCTGTCCATAACGAAGGGACCTACCGCCTGTATCGGGACGGGAAACTGCTCTATGCCTGGGATGATCCGGGAAGCAGGATAGAATACACAGATGTGCTGGCATCGGACGGAGATTATAACTATTACGTGATCTGGACCAACGACAAGTTTAAAGGTCTCGCGGTCCGCAGCAACACCTGCTCCTTCCACAGATTCACCGGTGATGTGGATCCGGCGGAGCTGGACCAGGCGCCGGGAGTTCCGCGGCTTGTGAGCAGGATCGATGGGTACGGTAATGTACAGCTTCAGTGGACGCCGTCCGATACCGGCGGCAGACCCGACGGGTATGTGATCTACAGAGAAGACGGCGGTGTGCGTAATACGGAAATGTGGCACAACACATGGCAGCACCCTCTGCAGGAGGAAGATGCCGATGGGAGGTACATCAGCAGAGACGCGAATACGACCGCATATTCGGTAAGCGGATACTATCTCTGGAAGGATGACGGCAATGATGAGACCACAGAGGATCAGTCCCCTCATCGGTTCTGGATCACCGCGTACAACGGCAGTGGGGTCAGTGACCCTTCTGAGGTCATAGAATACTCCGCGGCGGGGAACGGACAGGCGCCTGCTTTTGAAGACCCTGCAGCGCCGAATGCTCCGGAGAACATCAGCGCATCGATGGACCTTATCTACAGCCCGTCCTCCGACCGGATCGGGAAGCTCAAGATCTACTGGAATGGACCAAAAACTGGAGCGGCAGTCTCGGAATATCAGATCACCGTAAACGATGGCAGCAGACTCAAGACAAGCTGCCCTGCGGAATCGATGCAGTACGATAAGGACCGGAGAAGCTGCTATGCCGTGGAATTCGATGTCTATTCCTCGTATGATCTGATCGGAAAACCGATGATGATTACCGTGAGCGCAGTCAATGACGCTGGGGAAACGGCAGCAGAACCGCTTACCATGACGGTGGAAGGCATCCCTCAGATCGAGGCCGAGGTGACAGGTACGACTTCAGTGAAGCTGCAGTGGACCGGGCTGATCGGGGATACGGAGACCGAGATCAGTGAGTATCAGATCTGGAGAAGGACCAGCAGCAGCAAATGGGAGAAGATCTGTGTTGCATCGCCGATAGACGATAGATCATATAATGACACGGGACTTGTTCACGGAAATATCTATGAATACTGCGCTGTTGCTGTTGATAAAGGCGGCAAGCAGCACAGGAGCAAGACGATCAAAGTACAGACGACCCTTCAGGACGGGGAGATGATGACCCCGCAGGATTTCAGGGTTCAGGTCGTTTCAGGAGACGTGGTCCTGCAATGGTCCATGTCGGACGGCGGCGGGATGCCGGTAAAATATTATCTGAAGTATCAGGAGACGACGGATGATCCGGAAAGTGACGGCTGGTATTCGGAACAGCTGATGAATGCGTCCGGGGATGCGTCCGGAGCAGTTCTTACCGAAGAGATGTATCCGAATCTCTGGGAGAACTACAGCGGCAAAGAACTTCGGCTTAAGATCTATGCGGTATCAAAAGAAGGAGTCTGGAGCAGTCCAAGCGATACGGCAGAACTGATCTGGCCGCAGCTTTCGGATGCGGATCGGGCAAAGTCCTGGCCTGACCCTGTCAAACCGCAGGTCATCGCAGGCGATGATCAGATAACCCTTCGCTGGAACAAAGCCGGGAGTGGAGCAGAAGCAACCTATTATCTGATCGGTAAGATCAACAGCGGCTATTATAATCCGATCTATGGAGTGACCTATGACAGCATGCATACAGTGCTGCCATCGGAAGACGGTTCTATGGAGTGGACCGACCGGGATGTGGTCAACGGAGAGACCTATACGTATATTCTGCTGTGTTGTAATTCACATTGGGGCCGGGACAGCTATTACAACAGGTTCAACTACGACCCCAAGTGCGAGTGGAACGGGGTCACTGCGATGCCAAACGGAAAGACAGAGGATCAGAAGATCGCGGACAATATCGCAGCGCAGGCAGAGGATGTCCTTGGCACCCGGCCGGATCCGCTCAGCGGTATGACCGAAGAGTATAAAGGTCAGGTCGAAGAGCTGAAAGAAAACTACGGGGCATTGACTGCATACCAGAAAAAACTGATCGGAAGCGATCTTTGCGGACAGATCGAGGAACTGTTTGACGCGATCGTGAAACTTCAGGAGCAGGAAAAGTACGCAGATGATCCGAGGGTCATCACAGCGATCTCTGCCATCGATGAGATCAGCACTCTGACTGCGCCGGAGGCAGTGGATGATCCGGCCTATCCAGCCTTTGCGCAAGCGGTAGAAAGGGCCAGAACTGCCTTTGATGATCTGCCGGTCGACGCGAGATCTCTGGTGGAGAATCTGCGAATACTGACCGATGGGGAGGACCTGATCCGGCAGCTGACGAAGGCGCAGGCAGACCAGGCGACGGCAGATACTTTTTCCGCTGAGCTGCTAGGTCTGGATCTGCTTCCGGAGGACATCACAGAGGAGACACTGAATGATGAAATGGAACGGGATGTCGCGGATCTGCGATGGGAGTATGACCAGTTGACGAAGGCACAGAAGGCGCTCGTGAGCAAAGAAGCTCTGATGAAGCTGGAAGCTCTGGAGGAAAAAGTCCGTCAGGTGCAGGGCATCGGACATGATCACGATATGAAGCGAATCGGCGCAGTGAGACCGACCTGCACAGATGAAGGTAATATGGCCTATTACCGATGTGAAAGCTGCGGTTTGTACTTCCTGGATCCTGCCGGAGAGCAGGAGGTGACGTTCGAGAGTGTGATCCTGCCGGTCGATAAGGAGGCTCATGATTGGGACAGCGGGACGGTCATGAAGGCGCCCACCACAGAGGAAACCGGCATGATCGAATACACCTGTCTGCTGGATCCGGCTCATAAGAGGACAGAGGTCATCCCAAAGCTTGACCCTGTGGATCCGCCGGTGAAGGAAAAAATGGCACAGCCTATGACGGTCAAGAGCGTGAAAAAAACGGTTAAGGCGAAGAAACTGAAGAAGAGATCTATTGTTGTCAAAGCTCTGACGGTCAAAAAGAACCAGGGAAAAGTAGCATACAAAGTAGTCGGCGGCAAGTCCAAGGCTAAAAAAGCTCTGAAATTGAACAAAAAAACCGGTAGAATAACCGTGAAGAAAAAGACAAAGAAGGGAACCTATAAGATCAGAGTCAGGGTCACTGCGGCTGGCAATGCGGATTACAAAGCCGGATCAAAGACAGTGACGGTAACCGTGAAGGTGAAGTGAGCGCAAGGAAAGAGCTTGGCATTCGGTCCGAAACAGAAACGGGACGCATGATCAGATGATACATGCGTCCTTTTGCTTGTTATATAGGAGATATGCACCTCGTGAACGACGACTCACTTGACACTGGAGCCCCATCCGGGATATAATACAGACAGATCTTGTGAATCGAAATTCACGAGCGACCGCCAAAAGAAAGCAAACACAGACACAATACCCTAAAAGGAAGAGAACAAGGAGGATCCAATGGCATACAACGGTTTTGCGATCGACGAGTATCTGGATGCGAGGGCAGTGACAGAGCAGCTGGACCAGCTGATCAAAGGCCCCCTTTATGGCATCATGCCCGACGTGCTCCAGATGTACGAAGAAGAGTATTTCGAGAAGAAGTGCGCAGGTTCCAAGGCGAAGATCGAGGAGGCCCGGCAGGTCATCCCCGGCGGCGTCCAGCACAACCTGGCCTTCAACTATCCCTTCCCGATCGTGATCACAAAGGCTGAGGGGGCCAGGCTCTGGGACATCGACGGCAATGAATACTACGACCTGCTCCAGGCAGGCGGACCGACGGTCCTGGGCAGTAACCCCCAGAGCGTCAGGGAGAAGGTCATCGATCTTCTGAACACCTGCGGACCGTCCACCGGCCTTTTCCATGAATATGAATACAAGCTGGCCAAGAAGATTTCCGATCTGGTCCCGTCGGTGGAGATGTTCCGCATGCTGGGCTCCGGAACGGAAGCCTGCATGTGCGCGGCCAGAGTGGCCAGGCTCAAGACCGGCAACAAAAACATCCTGAAGATGGGCGGAGCCTACCACGGCTGGTCGGATCAGCTGGCCTACGGGATCCGGATCCCGGGAACCAAGGGACTCCAGTCCAGAGGGATCCCCAAGTACGTCTTCGGTCACACCGACGAATTCTTCCCGGGAGACCTGGACGATCTGGAGAAGAAGCTTAAGCGAAACAAGCGGAACGGCGGTACGGCGGCGGTATACCTGGAGCCGGTCGGCCCGGAGAGCGGTACCCGTCCGGTCAGCCGGGAATTCGTGCGGGGCTGCGAGGAACTGGCCCACAAGTACGGAGCGCTCCTGATCTTTGATGAGGTCGTCACCGGCTTCCGCATCGGCACCGCCGGGGCCCAGGGCTATTTCGGCGTCGACCCGGACCTGACCATTTTCGGCAAGGTCATCGCCGGCGGCTATCCGGGAGCGGGCGGCATCGGCGGACACAGAGACTGCATGCAGCATCTGGGCGCTGGCCTGGATTCCTCCGGTAAGAAGGTCAAGAAGGCCCTCTGCGGCGGGACCATGGCGGCGACCCCCATCTCCTGCGTGGCCGGCTACCACACCATCGAAGAGATCGAACGGACCGGAGCATGTGAAAAGGCTGGGCGGATGGCTGACCGGCTGACGGCCGGGATCCGGGCCTCCGCGGAGAAGTATGACCTGCCTTTCGTCATCTTCAACCAGGGATCCATCTGTCACGTGGACACCGTGGGGACCATGCATTTTGCCATCGACTGGAGCAAGCCCTGGCAGCTGCCTAGGATCCTCAAGGAGACCTCCCGCAGACAGAAGGAAATGGAATATATGGGAGCAGCCTATATGGCAGAGGGCATCGTGACCCTGGCCGGCTCCAGACTTTATACCAGCGCGGCCTACGACGAAGAGATGATCGACGATCTGATCGCCCGCTTCGACCGGGTCTTCGCCGGCTGCGGCAACGTGGACCGGCTGCGGGCGGCCCGCAAGAAGAATGAGAAGTAGGCGCGGAAGATAAGAAGCAAGGGAGAAATACCATGGCTATATTTCAGAAAACAGAAGCGGCGGAAAGGATCCTGCAGGCCTGCCGGGTCCTGCTGGACAAGGGCCTGATCGCCCGGACCTGGGGCAATGTCAGCGCCCGTATCTCGGAGACCAGCTTTCTGATCACCCCCAGCGGCAGAGGCTATGATACCCTGACCGCGGAGGACCTGGTGGAGGTCGGGACAGAAGACCTGAGCTGGGAGGGGGACGTGAAGCCTTCCAGCGAGAAGGGGATGCATGCCGGGATCTACCGGCTGCGGCCGGAATGCGGATTCATCATCCACACCCACCAGGCCAACGCCTCGGCGGTCAGCGTCTTGGGAGAGGACATCGACCTCCAGTCCCTTTCGGGCAGGGTCTTCTGCAAGGAAGGAGAACAGCAGATCCTGGGACCGGCGATCCCATGCGCCTTCTACGGTCTTTCCTCGACCAAAAGGCTGGCCAGGAACGTGGCCAGGGAAGTGAAGGAGCATCCCCGGAGCAGCGCGGTCCTCATGCGCTATCACGGAGCGGTCTGCATGGGAGAAGATGACGCGGACGCCCTGGTCGCGGCCGATACACTGGAGACGGTCTGCGGAAGGATCTATGAGAAATATACCGGGGAGAAGCTGCGGTCCGGCGCGGGCGCGGCGACCCAGTATCAGATCCACGAACATGACGGCATGTACCGGATCCATACCTGGACTCCGTATATCATGGAAATGAGCCGGCGGGGCAAGACGGTGATGCCCTACCTGGATGACATGGCTCAGATCGGCGGGACCAGCATACGCTGCATTCCCCAGGATCCGACCAGAGAACAATGGCGCAGCGCCTCCGGCGGAAGGAACGCCGTCCTGGTCGAAGGGGACGGAGCCATCTGCTACGCGGATTCTCCGGAGGAGGCCGAGGCGGTCGCCATCGTATTCGAAAAGAACTGTCAGGCAGCCAACCTGGCCCTGAAGAAGGCCATCCCGCCGGTGGACAAGATCAGCTCCCGTCTGGAGCGGACAGTCTACCTGCGCAAGTATTCCAGGCTGAAGGACGGGCCGGGAGGAAAAGGATCATGCTGAAACCATTGACACAGGACCAGATCGACCGGATCATCGAGACGGCCATCCGTCATTTCGCGGACAAGGGATTCGCGGGAGCCAACATCAATAAGATCGCGGCCGAATCGGGGGTCAGCGTCGGAGTCCTCTACAAATACTATCAGGACAAGACCGGCCTGTTCACGACCTGTGTCAGGCAAAGCCTGGACTACCTGGATACGGTCTTCCGTGAGACCCAGGCAGCCGGCGGGACCCTTATGGAGATGATCGAGAGCCTGATCAGGAAGAGTCAGGAGGCGGCCCGGGAGCACCCGGAATACTTCCGCCTCTACCACCAGATCACCGTGTCGGGAGCACCGGAGCAGATAAACGACTCGGAGCACGGGAACGTAAACGTGACGGAACTGATCGAAGGAGGGTCCGCCCAGCTCTACCGCCGGCTTTTGCAGGAAGCGAAAGACAGGGGAGAGATCCGGGCCGATATAGATCCGGCCATGTTCGCCTTTTTCTTTGACAATCTGATGATGATGCTCCACTTCGCCTACGCCTGCGACTATTACCGTGACCGGATGCAGGTCTACTGCGGACCGGACGCGGCGGACGCCGGCAGGGACGAAGCGGTGCGAAAACAGCTGATGACCTTTATGGAAGGAGCCTTTCGAGGGGGAGACTGATGACATACATACTGGCATACGACATAGGCTCGACCAGCCTGAAGACCTGTCTGTTCCGGGTGGACCGGACCATCGAGATGATCGGGAACACGTCCGCTGACTACGGCCTGTATACCCTGCCGGACGGAGGCGCGGAGCAGCACATGGAGGAATGGTGGGACGCGATGTGCCGGAGCACGAAGAAACTGATGGAGCATGCTCCCGTAAACGCGGACCAGATCGCCGGGATCTCTTTCTGCTCTCAGATGCAGGGCCTGGTCCTGGTCGACGAGAAGGGGGAGCCGGTCCGCCATCCCATGAGTTACATGGACCAGAGGGGCAGGGAAGAGATGAAGAAGGGGATCGGCAGCGGATTCAGGATCGCCGGCATGAACGCCCGGAGGCTCCTGACATCCCTGAAGATCACGGGAGCCGTTTCCGGCAGCGTCAAGGATCCCCTCTGGAAGTACCTCTGGGTCCGGGGCCATGAGCCGGAAGCCTTTGGCAGGGCCCGCTGGTGGCTGGACGTGAAAGAGGCCCTGATCGCCCGGATGACCGGAGACTGCGTCATGACGGAAGACAGCGCCTACGCCACCCTCCTCTACGATACCAGAGAGGGAAAGAAGGGCTGGAGCGAGAAGCTGACCCGGATGTTCGGCGTGGAGATGCACCACCTGCCCAACGTGATCCGGACCACCGATGTGGCCGGATACCTGAGGGAAGAGCAGGCGGAGGAGCTTGGCCTGGCGGAGGGAACGCCGGTCTTCGGAGGAGGCGGAGACGCTTCTCTGATCGGCGTCGGCAGCGGAAGCGTCCACACGGGAGACACCCACATCTACTGCGGGACATCCGGATGGGTCTCGACTGTCGTCGAAAGGCAGACCGTGGATACAGGGGCCATGATCGCTTCCATCATCGGAGCCCAGGAGGGCAGGTTCAATTACTTCGCGGAGATGGAGACGGCGGGCAAGTGCCTTGATTGGGTTCGGGAGCATCTGGCCCTGGACGAGATCGGGGTCTACCTTTCCAAGCAGCCGGTCACCGAGGATCCGGACCAGGAGTACAACAGCCTTCAGGAATACCTGTCGGAGGTCATCGACCAGGCCCGGCCCGGCTCCGGCGGCGTGATCTTCACCCCATGGCTGCACGGAAACCGCTGCCCCTTCGAGGATCCCAACGCGGCCGGCATGTTCTTCGGCCTGACCCTGGATACGGGCAAGACGGAAATGATCCGGGCGGTCACGGAAGGGATCTGCTATCATCTGTGCTGGATGCTGGAATGCCAGGACAGGAAGATACAGACATCAAAGACCATTCGCTTCTGCGGGGGAGTGGCCAACAGTCCGGTCATTGCCCAGATCCTGGCGGATATCACGGGCAGGAAGATAGAAGTGGTCGAAAGCCCGCAGAACGCGGGAGCTCTGGGTGCGGCCCTGACCGCTGCGGCAGGGCTTGGGGTCATCCCGGATATCGAGAGCGCGGCCGATGTCATCCGGGTCCGGTCAGCCTTTGCGCCTCGGGCGGAGCACGCGGCGGCCTACCGCAGGAACTATGAAGTCTTCAGGAAACTCCACAAGCAGAACCGGAAACTGTTCGCGGAGATCGGATAAGAGAAAGGAAGGGTCATGGCAGAGGATCTGAACAAAAAAGGACGCAAAGAAGCCAAGCGGGTGCTGAAGTTCGTCATGTTTTCCGCATCGGCAGGGATCATCGAGATCGGCGTTTTCACTCTGATGGAAATGCTGACGGATCTTCCCTACTGGCCCTGCTATCTGACAGCGCTGATCTGCTCGGTGCTGTGGAACTTCACCATGAACCGCCACTTCACCTTCCAGTCGGCAAACAATGTCCCGGTGGCCATGATGAAGGTGGCGGCATACTACTGCGTGTTCACGCCGGTAACGACCATCGGCGGCAACTATCTGGCGGAGAACCTGGGCTGGAACGATTACCTGGTCACCGGCATGAATATGGCCTGCAACATCGTGACCGAGTTCCTGTATCAGCGCTTCTTCGTCTTCGGCAAGACGATCGACACCAACAAGCGCGCCCGTCAGATCGAGGAAAAGCAGCTGGCGGAGCAGAAAGGAGAATAGACATGCATCTGTTTGATCGGGGATATCAGCTGGGCATGGGGATCGGCATGAAGCTTCTGCCCGCGTCGAAACAGGAGGTCATCACCGGCCCGGGCAAGATCACGAGCGCGGCGGAGCTTCTGAAGGGGAAGGGGCTTTCGCGGCCACTGATCGTGACCGGACCCAGAGTCTCGAAGACGGATTTCTTCCAAAGGCTGGAGCAGGCCCTGACGGAAGCGGGCTGTGAGCCCTGCGTCTTCACCGGAGTGGAGCCGGATCCTTCGACGGACCTGGTCAGCCGGGTGGCCATGGCCTACCGGACCGGGGGCTGCGACTGCTTCATCGCCCTGGGCGGCGGATCCAACATGGATGCTGCAAAGGCTGCGGCGGCTTCCCTTGCCCGTCCCGGTAAGGAGATCACCAGTCTGGGCGGCCTGATGAAGGTCCGGCGGAAACCCCCTTACATGGTGGCGATCCCGACGACAGCGGGGACGGGATCGGAGTGTACCGTAGCGGCGGTAATAAAGGATTCTGAAACAAATCGTAAATTTGCGATCAACGATCCGGTCCTTTGTCCGGACGCGGCCATCCTTGATCCTGACCTGACGGAGAAGCTGCCGGCCTCAGTGGTCGCGGCCACGGGGATGGACGCCCTGACCCATGCGGTGGAAGCCTGGCTGAACCGGCCCTATCACAAAAGAGCGACCGCCGGCCAGTGCGTCAGCGCCGTCCACGACATCATGATGTACCTGCCCTTCGTATACGAGGAGGC
>CAMOZS010000021.1 GCA_946631075.1 uncultured Bacillota bacterium
GCGGCGATGATAAACCAGCTTGAGAATCTTTCCGGGTGGTCCGCCATCTCTTCCTTGAGTTCCCCGAAGCTGACCCACCGGGTCTGTGCGATCTCCTCAGGATCCACGCAAAGGCTGGGCCGGCATTCCCCGACGAAAACGTGGTCCATCTCATATTCCACCAGATCCGGGGCAAAGCAGGTCCGGTAAATAAAAGTGAACTTTTCCTCAAGCTCACAGTCAAAACCCAGTTCTTCCTCCATCCTGCGATGGACGGCTTCGGTCAGGACCTCCCCCTTTCTCTGGTGGGAGCAGCAGGCGTTGGACCAGAGCCCTCCCGAATGATATTTATTGGGATTTCGCTGCTGCAGAAGCATCTGCCCCTCGCTTACGATAAACACGGAAAAAGCCCGGTGCAGCTTACCGCTGCGGTGGACTTCTTCCTTTGTCTCATATCCGGTGATCCTATCATCAAGATCGACCAGTGTGATCTCTTCACTCATTTCCTTCTCCTGTATCGCGTCTGAAACTCAGATCTCGTAGTCTTCGAAGCCCTGGCTCAGGTCCAGGCGGCGGATCACCTCGACCGTATTGATGGCGTCGTTCAGGGCGTCGTGGCTGCGCTGGGGCTTGATCCCGAACTTCCACATGGCATAGCTCAGGGCGAAGCTCCGGTCCTCCTGAGTGATCTGATCATCGAAGAGGATCTGCATGTCATAGCATCTGGGCAGTCCGTCGATGGCAAGGCCGTGAAAGAGCATATTGTCTTCGATCATGATGATGTCGTTCTCGCTCCAGGTGAGGAAGGGCCGGTCACCGCACCAGTCCAGGAATTCCCGGATGACTTCCCCGAAGGGCCTTCCCCCGGCGATCATCTCATCGGTGATGTCGTTCAGTTCGGTCACGTCCCGGTTCATCTTCTGATAGCATTCCGGCTTGACGATCTGACAGTACTGTTCCAGGATCTGCATATCCCCGTCCACCCGGACCGCCCCGATCTGAATGATCTCACCGGACAGCCGGATCCCGTTACGCTCTGCTCTGTATCTTGTCGATGACTGGTTCCACTCCAGGTCCATTACTACGTATTCCATTCACTCGCTCCGTTCAGTTCTTTTCCTCCTTCAATATCCTGAGCACATCGCTCAGGACCCCGTAGGCCGTATGATCGATCTCCGGCTCAAAGGGCTCTTCGATGACCGTGGTCGCCCCCATCAGGTCCGTATCGATGGTGACATAGGATGATGTGGCGTCCATGATGGCGGGAAGGCTGTCCCTGTCCACCGGGACCGGCTTCACGGTTCCCACCGGCTTACCATACACCAGCCTGCCCCGGCAGAGAAGCTTGATCCTCTTGCCCTGAGCCGCCGCCTCCTCGATATCCCCTATGGTGATATGGCCGATTCCGGTCCGCTGGATCTGGTCCGGCCTGATCTGGGCGTCCATGAGCACGTTCATCAGGGCGGTCAGTTTGGCCGCCGCATCCCAGCCGTCGATATCCATGGAGGGATCCGCCTCGACAAAGCCCTGCCGCCTTCCTTCTTCGACGGCGTCCTCGAAAGTGACCCCCTTCTCCATCTGGGTCAGGATGAAGTTGGTCGTGGCATTGAATATCCCGCTGACCTCCGTGATCCGGCATCCCATCAGGTTCTCCCGGCTAAGATTATATACCGGGGTCCCGTCCATGACCGTGGCCTCGTAGAGGAAGCAGACCCCCTGCTTTCGGGCCAGGTCCCGCAAAGGCCGGTAGGCCCAGGCTATGGGTCCCTTGTTGGCGGTGATGGCGTGTTTGCCCATCTCCAGGGCGGTCCGGACGTGGTCCGTAGCCGGCTGGCCGGTCATGATATTGATGGGAGTCAGCTCGATCATGACATCGTATTCCCCGGCTTTGATGACATCCATGGCGTCAAGTCCCGGATCGAACAGCCTTTGCAGCCGGTCCTCCCAGCCGGACTCCGGGTCCTGAATCCCGATCAGGTCTTCCCCGATCCCCTCCGGGCAGACCAGGCCGCCCCATCTTCGGGTCGCGACCGATGTGATCTGCGGGCTCACGCCGAAGGTCTCCTCGATGTATTCCCTCTTTCGCGCCAGCATGCGGGCAAAGGCTCTTCCCACATTGCCGAAGCCGATCAGGGCGATCCTGAATGTTTTCATGGCCTTCCACCTCTTTCCTTCCTTATCAAAAAACCGATGAGGCAGCTCCCTCAGAGATCCTGCCGCCTCATCGCTTCCTCTCACTTTCCCGGCCGAAGCCCTGGTCCTCCGGTCCCGCCCGTCACAGTTCAGTCCCTTCGGCAGCCAAAGGCTGGTCCGTCTCTTCGATCACCGCCTCCGCGAAGGAGCGGATCTCTTCCGACGCCGTAAGCCGGGCCCATTCTTCTTTTAGCCCTTCCAGTTCCTCCTTGAGACGGGTCAGCTCCGCCGGCTCCTGGCCTTCCCGGTCCGCCCGGAGCTCTGCGATCCTGGCCTCCATTTCCTCCCGTTTTTTCTGCAGGAAGAATTCGTCGCACTTGGCGACGGCGTAGACTCTCCTGGCGAAGGGGTCGTCCGCAGCCAGAGGATCGATCATCATGGCCCAGTTCTTCAGCCGGTTCAGGCTTACCCTGTATCCCGGAGGGGCTTCGATGGTAAGGATATTGAGACTGTCCAGATTCCGCATGGCAAGCTTCTGGAAGTCCTTGACCTTACGCATGTACTCGTCGATCTTGTCCAGAGTCTCTTCCAGATAGGCGATCCGTCCGGCCAGACCGGCCGGGCCTTCGGAGCTGATCCGGAAGATCTCCTTCTCCGTTTCTATGAACCTGCGGCTGATGTCCGCAAGTTTTTCAATCAGTTCATTGTGCTGGTCCAGGCCCGCGCTCACGTCAACCGCCCCCTACTCTTGGCTACTGCTGCTGAAAACAGCCGCTACAACTTCTTTTACCCGATCCGGATCGATCGGCGGGAAGGCCATGAATGGTGTGACCTTCGATATGGAGGAGTCTTTCACCAGAGGATACTGCTCCCGGAAAAGGTTGAAGCCAAGTCCGTAGATATCCTTCCGCTGGGAGGAGACGTATTCGGTCTCCGCAGCGTATCTGGTCTCCCCGATCTGATACAGATACTGGATGGCCACCCACATGGCCATGCCCTCGTAGACCACATCGTTGGCTACCCGGGACATGTTGGGATCCGGCATGGAATAGATCCTCCTCACCAGGTCCATATCCCAGTTCATGTACTGCCAGATGTGGGTCATCTCGTGGACCATGGTATCCAGAGCCACCAGTCTGGGGGTTCCGTTCTCCATGTGGAGACTGTACTGACCGTGATCCAGCTGGGCGTATCCGAGGGCCCGTTCCGCCACCTGGGACGATGGACGGAAGACCCTGCCCACGCCCTTGGCGATGGTCCTGGCGTCATCGGTGGTGACCGTGATAGGGATACGATACTGGATCCCGTAGAAGGATTCCATCAGCTCCAGGACCTGATAGAACAGGGACCGGAATTCGTCCAGTGTCGTGATCGCCGTGGCTGAGCAGTCATTGCACCGTACCCGGCCGTCGTTCATCACTTCATAGCTGACGCCGCTCAGGGGCCGGTTGCAGAAATCGCAGAAATTGACCGCGTCCATATCCAGGTTGGTCTTTTCGAACAGCTCCCTCTTCCTGGCCTGGGTCAGGTCGTTGTTGGCCCAGCCTCTGACCCGCAGATAGCGGAGGAGTCCGTCCAGATCGATCCTCCGGTCAATCACGTCGTAACCGAACTTGAGGAAGCACTTCTTCTGATACCAGGTCTGGTTGACCGGGAACATGTCCTCCAGCAGGCCTTCGGAATCGAGCAGGACATCCGCCTCAGCGGGTCCGTTCTCATTGAATATGTCTGTTCCGTCCAGATCGGAAATGTCGGCGCTTTCTCCGGAACTGATCCCGGTCTCAAGCCCTTCCGCGTCCGGATTATACCGGGCCTGTTCCAGACCGGCTCCCGTCTCAAGGGGTCCGCCGGCCATATGCTCATCCGGTATCATCTCTCCTTCGATCAGGACCGGCTCAGCTTCAGCGGACATGGCTTCAGCGGATACAGGTTCAGCACCAGGTTCCGCCTCGGCCGCAGTATCGCCTGCCGCAGCGATCTCATCGCCGGCTGCAGCTTCCACTTCAGCCCCGGTTTCTTCCGCAGGCACGGCATCAGCTGCCCCAGGCACGGCCTCGGCTTTGGGAGCATCCTCAGCCTTTGCGGGAGCATCGGGAGCATCCCCAGCCTTTGCGGAAGCCTTGTCCCCCCGTCCCACCATCTTGCGCAGACGGGCAGCGAATCTGGCCAGAAGAGACTTCTTCTCCTCGGTGACCTCTTCCCTGGTATAGGCGTCGTAGGCGAAGGATGGGGGCACAGGATCGGCCGCTTCCGGCTCTCTCATCTTTTCGAAGTGCCAGTCAAGGAAATCGCAGAGGATCTCCATGAGCTCCATCCAGTTCTTCTCTATGGCTTCCAGCAGACCGAGGTCGATCTCGCTGTCTTCGATGATATAGATATAGTCTTCCGACACATCACCGTCCAGAGGATACACGATGTGGCGGAGGACGCCGCTGACTTCCGTCAGGCATTTGGCCGTAACGGCAAGGTACTGGTGGCCTTCCGGGAAGATGGTCCGGAAGACTTCCATCAGCAGCAGGCAGCAGGTGAAGCGGATCTCCTCCTCTGCCTCGGGCAGGCGGATCCGGAGCACGGTCTTGTTCCGGTAAGCCCTTCCGAAATACCGGCTGGAGGGATCCTCGGACAGGTCGACGTATCTGGCATTGCGCAGATCCCGCAGGTCCTCCATCTCCAGATAGCCGGTGGTCTCCACCTGGATATCCCTCTGGATGAAGGCGATCTCGATGTCCATGACCTTCTTCAGGGACAGGGGCTCGCTGGTCCCTTCCACCCTGTATGATCTTACCTGGCGGTAGTACTTTCTGGCGTCAAAGAGGTCTGAAGCCCGGCGGAGGATGACCCCCGTCTGGGGCGACAGATGTCTGACCTGATAATATTTGCCGTCGTAGGTGACCAGCTGGCCCGGCATGACGTTCTGGAGGACATGGCTGAAGAAGCGGGCGTCCACATAGCTCTTCCCTTCCTCTTCCTCCTCCAGGATGTAATAGGCCTTGGCAAGGCTGGTCGCGAAGAATCTGCGGAAGCCTTCCTCGGATATGGAGTACTTGTTATAAGTACCCAGAGTCAGGTCGTCGATCTCCTCGCTGACGGTCTCGATGTTCAGGACCGTATGGTCCGCTTCCGTGTATTTGGTAAGCATCCGGCAGAGGAGATCATAGGCGTCCTCGTCCTTGCACCCTACCAGGTGGAACTCATCCAGGACCTCCTGATCGGTGACCTGCCGGTAGCGCATGATCAGGATCAGTTTGATCAGGGTGTTCCTCTCCGTCTTGGCGTAATCGGGGACCAGGGACGGAATGGCGTTGGGATTGGACAGGAAAAGCTGCTGGTTGCACCGCATATAATCCCTCAGCAGATAGTCCTCGGAGAGGATATTGATGAAGGACTGGTTCTCTCCCCTGGTCAGGAAGGTCCACATCATGCTGAACATGTTGTCGAATTCATCTTCGACGATAGCGAACTGCTCCTTCTGCTTCTTCCCCGCCCAGAGGTTGGGGATGAAGTCGATCTTCTCATAGAGCTTGGCCTGCTGGGCAGGCTGGTTGATGTACTGACAAATGACCCGGTACTGCTGTCCGGCGATCCAGCGGATATCCCTCAAAGGAACTCTTCTCTCCCCGTACCAGCTCACATGAGGCATCTGATTCTTCAGGGCGACCGCGGCCAGCTCTATGCCGTTGCCCAGATACTGGGTCTCCCGGTCGAAGAACTGCTGCCTGCAGAAATCGCCGTCGGCGTTCCAGGTCATGCCCGTATAGATACAGCGCGGGACCGGCGGAGCGGCCACGTTGGTGAAGTCCGCCCGCAGGACATGGGACAGGGTGTCTACCAGCCCGTCCACCATCCGGTCGCAGACGAAATAGACGGGAGCATCGTCCTTGACCTTCATCTCACTGGCCAGGATGCTCAGGGCGACCTGACCGGTGCTCAGGATGGCCGAAGGCTCGATCATGATGACGATATCCACTTCCCTCAGCCAGTCCCTGTTCTCCGTGAGGATCTCATTGTCATAGAGCTCCGGGAAGCTGATCACTCCCACTTCGCAGTTGGCCGGCTGGGCCGTAAGGGGCGCAAGCCGCCACAGAGACGGCATATGGGAATAGTCGGCCAGGATCTCCTTGAGCCACCTGCCGGCGTCCTCCTTGGTGGACATGCGGCCGGTGATCAGCAGACACTTCCTCCCTGACAGGAGGGCGTAGACCACCGGAAGGGTGATATATGCGCCCAGGTCCTGATAGAAGGGATTGAAATAAACGACATTCTTCCTGTGGACCAGGTTGAGGGTGGCTTTCACTCCGTCGATCTCGGCGTCTGTGTAGCGCTGGTTGGCCTTGAAGTATTCTCCCACCAGGCAGTCCACCCGGTCGTCCGATTCTCTCAGATCATCGATAAAGTCCTCCGGGGTCATCTTGCCGGCCAGCTCGAATCCGGTCTGGGCCGACAGAAGAGGCTCGGGAAGCTTCTTCTCCAGGATCTCCCGCAGGCGGAAAAAGTATCCCGCCCTGTAGGAATCGGCATCGGAGCCGGAGATCTTATGCTCGAACTCCGACTGGGTCAGGCCGCCGAAGAAGAAGTTCACTTCCGCCATGATCAGGGCGACGGCTGCCGGAAAGGCTGCGACGACCGGCCTGGTCTCGGCCCCGGCCGCGGCGACGGCCATGCAGATGGAAACGCCGGCGGCAGCTGCCGTTCCCCAGTGGACGGCGCTGATGAATTTACGGAAGTTACCGTATTTCTTCTGCAGGAACCATGTGTTGTATATTTCGCTGTATTCGTAGGCTCTGCGGGCGATCGACTCGACCTGACCGCTGCGCTCGTCCAGCTTTTGCAGCCGCCTGGCCGCGATCCACTTGACCAGGATATAGACGGCCAGAAGAAGACTGTTGGCCGCGGGGATCACGTAGCCCGAAAGACCGAAGCCGGCCATGAAGAAGCCCATCCTGGCCAGGAATCTGGTCATTAAAACGATGGCCACGACAGAATAGATCACCGCGATCGGGATCAGCATCCCCATTTTGCCGCGATGCTGCCTCCGCGCGCAGATCCGGTCCTGCAGACCGATCAGTATGATGACTATTACTATAGTCGATATGGTGCTACTGGCCGTCATCTTCGTACAATTCCTCTCTTTTCAGCTCAAACTTCCGGACAAATTCATAGGGCGAATCGATCATGATACCGGAATAATTGACTTCCACCTGATAGGTGTCCCCCGTATCGAGAGAATACATGGCGTTCCTCGAAGGATGAGTGAACAGGTCCATGGGGACATCGTTGGTATTGCCTCTCTGGGCGAATTTGACGTCCAGATGGAAAGCTCTGCTCCAGTTGTCCAGGTAATCCAGGAACTGGTCGATGGCGCCGATATGCTTGTGCTGCATCCTGCGCAGTCCCCGGTCCGACTTGTTCTTCTTCTTCGAGATGTCCAGGTAGGACCGCCCCCTGCAATGGGAGACGACCGCGCTCAGGTAGCCGGAATAGAGTTCTGAGTTTGTCGTCAGCCGGACAAAGGCCTCCGACAGTTTATGATTGAAGTCCCGTATCAGGGAGCTCAAATGGGCCCTCTGGATAAAGAGCACGGCAAGGCCGCAGACGAGCATGACGATGAACATGAGCCCGACCTGCCAGATGACGCTCTCCCAGGAAACCACCGCGCCTCTGAAGAAGAGGATCGCTGTGGGGATCTGGGCCGCGATAAGGAGAAGGAGTCCGAAGCCCCAGGTGTAGATGGCCGGGTCTGAAGTCATCCTCTCCCTCATATAGTTTCGTATTTTCTGGTCCGCCTTCTCGGCGTCCTCGCCCAGGAGGTTCCGGTCGGTCGGCAGTTTGCCCTGGAGCTGGACGATCTTCTCGTACAAATCCTGGGTCTCCTGGGTCAGGTCCTCTCTCTGATAGCGGTCCAGGACCTCGACCGTATCCTCATCGCAGATACAGCTGGACCTGGCCCGGTCCGCTGTCTTGTCCAGGGCCCGGTCGGCGATCTTGACGCTCCGCATCAGGGTCTGTTCCGCCTGTTTCCGGTTCTGCTCCCAGACGCCCAGCTCGTTGCTGGCGCCTCTGCTGAACAGGCCGTATCCGGTGGTCCTTACCGTGCTGCTGGTTTTCTTGGGCAGCTGGTAGGGAACCGTGATGCTCTTCTTGTATTCCGGCAGCTCGGATTCTCCGTTGAAGAGTTCCTGCTCCTTCCTTCTCAGGGATGTCTGTATGACGTACCTGGTCGAGTTGAGCCGGTTGACGGTCTTCTGGAAGACCAGTTCCATGGAGGCCTGGTCCAGTTCGATGTCCACATCGTAGAGACGATAGGCCTGAAGGAAGGCCGGATCGATCTTGTTGACCGCCAGCAGGAGAATGGTCAGCCAGAAGCGGAACCTGTCCCCTTCTCTGCGGACCGGCCCCTGTCTTGAGTAATCAAAGACCAGGAACCTGCAGTTGCCCGGATAGCGGTTTCTCTTCCAGAACATGGAGCTTCCCTGCTCATCGTGGAGGATCTGCTCCGTATTCTCCTCATCATAAAGGTGCACCAGCCGTACGGTCACCAGCAGGATGGAGGTAGGCGCGACTCCGTCGTATTCATATTTGCTCAGAAAGGCCCTGTGCTCTTCAGCGGCAGCCCCGTCTTCCTCTACCGGCTCGAAGATCACAAAGGGTTCCCGTTCCCCGTCGTCGATGACCCGGGACTCGAACTCCTTTTCGGCGGCAGGGGCTCCGCCCAGCATATGGGTCAGACGGATGAGGGGATTCTCGCTCTCCTCCCACAGGCCCTCCTGCTCTTTGCCTTCCGGGAAGAAGTCATAGGGATTCTGGGCATCCAAAGGAAGATCCATAAGACCTGCGTCCGCCTCTGAACGAATGATGATGGCCCGCCATTCCTTCTTGTCGTCCGTCAGCTGATGAATGTCCGGCAGGGCTGTGTCGATATCCCTTCCGGAGGGATTCCACTTGCAGAGCCCCACCTGACCTTTCTGTATGGCATCCATGAATACAGACTGATAGCCTGAAAACATATTCATTGTTGTCTGGGTCTGAATCAATACAGAATAAATCGCAATCACCACCTTTGGCAGTCAGCCGTCGCTATTTAGCCGGGATTTCCTTGACCCTTTTCTCGACGTATTCTGCTTTTTCGTCCATTCCCATCTGCTCCAGGGTCTTACGGATGGTCGTGCAGATCCTGCTGAACAGTTCTTCGTTGTACATATTCTTCCAGACGTCTTTCTCGATCTCGATGTCCGCCAGGAAATGATCGAACTGTCTGATGATGATGTCGGATGCGATGGAAGCTGCCTCTGTCGGCGCGCTGAGGGCCTCGGTGAATTCGATCAGGGCCTTGAGCTCAGCCTTGAGGATGCTGATGGCGTCTTCTTCGTAGAAGATCTCCTTGGGGACGGACCGCTTCATCAGCAGAGGCAGGTCAAAGACGCTTCTGGCAGAGTCGTCCGGCATGGGGAACTCTTTTACCCTGAAGTCTTCGATCCGCTGCATCATCTTGCTGTCAAATACTGTCGCGTTCTGCTCGACCTCTTTCTTGATCAGGTTCCCGATCTTCTCGTTGATCCGGCTGACCAGTCTGGGATAGATCTGCAGAGCGTCCAGAACTTCATACAGGCAGTCGCAGGGAGTCAGGTTGGATACCACCAGATCGCTGGGCTCGTCTTCCATGTCCAGCTCTTCCTTGTTCAGGCGGTAGACCCAGCTGTTCCCTTCCTGCTCGAACAGGTCCACGTAGTTTTCGATCATGCCCCAGAAGAAGGCCGCGTTGATCTCCTGGATCTGCCGCTCCTGATTCTGGTCGTCCAGATCCGGCATCTTGGAGGCATTGTGCCACCAGCGGTCGATATGAGGAGTGATGGACCTTGAGATCATGGTCTTGGGATGGATGGTCCCTACCCTGTCGTAGTATGCCTTGAAGTATTCTCCTCCCTGCCGGTTATAGGTCTCGCTGATCTCCGGGGGAGCGAACTTGCTCAGGTCCGTAGCTCTCAGTCCGTAGAAGGACTTATAGAAGATGACCCTGTTCTTGGGGATATCCGAATCCGGCTTGCCTCCGAACTGCTCCAGTTCCGCGTCGAGCAGAAGGGCTCTGGGCGAACCGTCCTTGGGGTTCAGGTCGATGTTGTAGGTGCAGGAGTTGATCGGATCTCTCTCTTCTCCCAGAGGCTTCTCGATAAAGGGCGCGGCCAGCACTTTGGTCTCGTCGAAGACGTGCTTGATGTAGTGACGCACCTTCTCCGGATCGAAGAGTCCTTCTTCGTACATGGCCTCCTTCTCGATGGCCTGGATGATATCCATGTCGATGGAGTCGTTATAGGCTTCCATGACGGCATGCTTATAGTAACCCATGATGTCACGGGTGAAGATGTTGCCGAAATACTCCGTGTTCTCCGGCTGGCTGTCCATCATGGCGTACTGGCGGACGCTGAGATAGATCTGCTCTGACAGCTTGCCGTCGATCAGGATGTAGCTGCCGGTATAGGGCATGTCCGCGTTCATCTTCTCCAGGCACTTCCTGGATGCGCAGACGTATCTGGCCGCCGTTCCCTTGACCACGTTGTGCTTCTTCTCCAGGTCGGAGATCCTCCGGTTCATCCATTCGATCTTGTCCTCGAAGGAAGTGAAGAAGCTCTGGAAAGCTTTGGCCAGCTTGCTGATGTATTCGATGCCCGCTTCCAGGACCTGCTTGTAGACTTCATCGACCCTGTAGGCGTCGATGTGCTTCAGGTAATTGGAATAGGCGTTCTTGAGGTCTTCCTGGTCGCTGCTCATCCGGCGGCGGATCTTGTCCACGAGGGAGACCTTCTTGGTGTTGGCCAGATCCTCGACGCCCTCGATCACATCGTCGGTCTCCTTGTCATCGAAGTTGTTGCTCTCGAAGTTCTCGAAGAAATTGGTGTGATCATTGCAGCGGGCTTCCACCATGGCATGCTCCTTCTGCATCTGATTCATGGCCTTGTAGAGGAAATAACGAATCGCGTTGGGATGGATGAATTCGTTGTTGGCTCTCATATGGGTCTCGATCAGGAAGTCGAATCCGTCCGATGTGACCGAATCGTTGGGCGCCTTGAACATGGTGAAAGCGATGTTGGGCGCGGTATCGTCCGTGTTGCGGACGACCTTTCTCCTGTAGGCGACGATGTCATTGTAGGCGTCGACGAAGGGCTGCCAGAGGTCGGACTTGCTTCTTCCTTCCGGCTCGTCCAGCTGGGAAATGCTGGCGTTGGCCCTGCTTCTGATCCCGTCCAGTTCCGGGTTTGTTCCCGGGGAATTCTCCACCTGGATCTTGCTTCTGAGGCTGTCGATGTATTTATCCCAGCGGCAGAGATTGATGGATGCTCCATTCTCGTCGTCTATGGTCAGGGGATTTCCCTCCGCGTCATAGACATAGCAGGAATTGACGATGGCCGAAGCGAAGGGATCCTTGTTGTTGGCCATCTGTTCCACTGTCTCCACGTAGAGTCTCTCCGGCTTGATGTCGATGACTCTCAGGCCCTCTCTGCGGCGGCGGTCATTTTCGAGGCTGCGCTGCTTGAGCATGCGGTCGAAGACCATCCACTGGTCCGATACGCAGGCCTTGGCCCACTGCAGGGAGATGTATTCCCGGATATCGGCCATGGGATAGATCAGCATGGATGTGCCCGCGCCGGCGTAGCGGTTTCTCCCCTTCTCCTTGGTCAGCTTGAGGATGGTGTTGTCCTCGGAGGAATTGCTCCGCTTGTTCATGGGGCCGATGGACTGGGCGTAGATGCAGTTGGCCGCGTGGTCCAGATATTCACTGAAGGAATTCAGCTTCCGTCCGTCGGAGTTCTGCGCGTCGAAGAGGAAGCAGAAGTCATAGGGACGGATATCGTATTCTTCGTATCCTTCGGATCCGACCTGGGGGATCTGGATCCTGACGGAATCCATATACTTTTCGGGCAGGGTCTTGTCCCCCTTCATCAGGAAGGCGTCCAGTTCTCTCAGGGCAGCGTAGGCGTTGCACTTCAGATTGTTCTGCTCGGCCTTGCCCGGGATCACGCCGTAGAAGACTTCCGGCAGGAGGAAAAAGCCTCTGGTGATATTGGTGCTCTGGCGGAACCTGGTGGTCAGGTAATTCTTGATGTACAGAGCGACCGGAAGGATCAGACCGGAACCGGTACCTCCGGCAAGAGAGCTGACGATGATGATACGCAGGGCCTGCTCATACTCGCTGCCCTCCAGCTTGTAGAGATCCTCGATGGCTCTGTGCAGGGGCTCCAGCTTGCCCGCCCCTACCGCGGTCTCAAAGGCCAGCCGGGAAATGGCTCTGACCTGTCCCGCGCCTTCGGTCAGCGCCTTGCTGTTCAGGATGGCATTGACCGGGAACCAGGTGTCTCTGGAGTGGGTATCGATGTTCAGATACTCTCCGACCGACAGATTGGTCGATGTCTGGATCGTAGCGATGGACGGATTCTTCTCGCGCACTTCACGCATCTCATTGGCATCCGTATCGAATACCGCGAACCCGATCCGCTGTCTTTCCTCTTCGCTTACCATCAGCGAAACCTTGTTTACGATCTTGGAGCCTGTTCCTCCCAGACCAACGATCAAAGTAGGTGCGTTCATAATATTCCTCCTAGAAAATATCAGTTATTCAATGTGCACGTATAGTTCTTTCCCGCGGTCAGGACTTCGATCGTCAGCCCTGCCGTGACTTTCATCGGTTTCTTTATGTTCTCCTGGATCGGATTCCCGTTGAAACGGATGGAATCCTTTCCGGCATAGGATCTGATGTTCATGATGTTCATCTTACGGCCGCCGGCAGCCTTGACCTTGAGCTGGGGATATCCCCGGACCGTCTTGGGGACGAACCGGATGGTCCCGGTCTCGGCGACGTAGGGAAGGAATGGCTTGACCATATCCTTGGTATACTTGCCGTAATCCGTTCCGCCGGTGTATCCGATCATGGTCGGAACGGAGGTGATGGTCGGTTTCTTCTTCAGCCTCTTCGGAAGGCGCTTCTTGAACGGCGGTATATAGCCGCAGAAAAGCAGGAGAGCCAGAAGCAGGAGGGCCAGTTTGAGGATCAGATCCCGGTGTTTGTCGAACCAGGACCGGTCATCGCTGATCTTCATCGCGAAGTCATCCGCCCCCTTCCAGGTCTCCTTCTTGCCGACCTTGTCCTGATAGGAGGCATTCAGCTTCAGATCAGTATAGGTCTCCCCTTTGATCTCCCCGGGAAGGACGGGGTAGACATTCAGGTCTCCGGGAGCCTGGCCCTTCTCGACCCGGAAGCTGTCCATCCCGGTCTTGGTCTCCTCCGCGTAGTCTATGGTGACCTTCTTCTCATCGAATCTGGCCCACTCCTCTTCGGTGAAGTCCCGGCCGTCCAGCTCCGCCTTCAGGACCAGGGGATCCTCCCCTTCGAATCCGTCCTTCTTGACCGTATGGCCCGGATCATCCTTGACGGTGAAGGCAAGGCCCTTGTTCTTGTAGATGGACTTGTCCAGAGATGTGGACACCGTGTACCGGTCCAGATATTTGGCTCTGGCGTCGATATGGAGGTCTCCTTCTCCGATGGTCACCGCGTCGCCCGCCTGGATCCTCTGCACGTCCTGTCCGGCGGCGTAGAGGTCGGCTTCATAGGTGATGGGCTCCAGCAGAGGCGAGTTCTTGATCTCCTCTCCGGTCGTTCCCTTGACCATGGAAAAATCGACGGTATAGTCCCCGGCCTTCAGGTCCGCTCCCTTGACTTCCTTGCCCTTGGAATTCTTCAGATGGGCGCTGACCTTGACGTCCGGCTTGTAATAGACCTCGATGGTCTCCAGACTTCCCGCCCCCTTGAGATCGATGGTGTAGCTACCTTCAGCATAGCCATCGCGGAAGACAGCGACATTTCCCTGCAGGGACTTGTCGCATATGATATCTTTGGTATCGAATTGGGTGTTGCTGGTCGCGTCCTTGCTCTCGGTGTAGGTGACCAGGGCGCTTTCGCTGCTATTAAAGGGATTTCCCTTGCCGTCCTTGATCCCGCTGACCTTGACCCCTTCGCCCTGGGCGAATACGATCAGTTCCTTCATGGGGATATCGAACTCAACGGTGTTCTGTCCCTTGACCTCCAGCTTGGCCCGGTTGAAGACCTGCTGGCCGATGGTGGTCAGCTCATCCAGGATGTCCTTGCTGGTCTTGGCCTTCTTGAAGAAGATATTCTTCCCGGCATCCTCTCTGATCTTGCCCGCGTCCGGACCCATGCCAAGGAACATGACCTTGACGTCCTTGGGTTTCTTAGCGAAATAGCCATCGACATCCCCGCCTCTCTGGAACTGTCCGTCGGTCAGGACCACCAGCCACTTCTCGTCGCTCTTCGATGACTTCAGGTCATTCATAGCCTGCTTCACCGACTCGAAGGGGGTCGCGTTGGACTTGGTCTTCATGCCATGCACTTTTTTGACATTGGCCGATGCGCTGTTCTTACCGCTCAGAGACAGATGAGGTTTATCATAATCACTCATTACGTAAACATTCAGGCTGTCCTTCTCTCCCAGCATGGCGGCGAAAGCCTCCACCGCGTACTTGGCCTGACACCAGGTATCCACGAACTGGTGGGTGGAGTCAGACTGGATCATGCTGGTCGAGTCATCGTAGACCAGATTGATGGTGCGGGTCGGTTCTATCGTTTCCTCTGAAAAAGAGGATTCCCCGTAGGCACTTGCCGGCCCAAGGGCAAAAGCCACAAGGAGACAGCAGACCACCGCCGCTGCCTTCGTGATTTTCCGGATCATCATGTCTTCTTCTTCCTGCTCATCGTATAGAAATAACTAACGTAATTATACCATCGCCGGTCTGCCGAATCAATCGATCTTCGACTTGCCAAGGCAGAATGTTCCGGCCGGATGGCGGAACATTCACCGGCGCAGTAGACGTAATTCCTCTTATGCCCTATTATACACGTTCCGAGTTAAAATGTTTCCCATTTACCGGAGGAATATTGTAGAATATCCGGGGAGGAAAACAAAAATGACTTTCAAAGCAGCGATATTTGATATGGACGGAACCATACTGGATACCATCGACGACCTGGCGGCGGCCGTCAACCACTCACTGGACCATTTCGGTTTCAGCGGAAACTTCAGCCCGGAGGAGGCCAAGGCCTTCTTCTGCAACGGGGCCAGGCACGCCATTTCCAGCGCCCTTGCAGCATCCGGGGCTATTTCCGGCCATGCAAAGGCTGGAAATAAAAAAGCCGAGGACGATCTTGTCGATCAGGTCCTCGACTATTACAGACCATGGTACGCTTCCCACAGCGATATCCGGACCGGCCCCTATCCCGGAGTCCTGGATCTTCTAAAAGAACTCAGGGAAGCAGGCGTTAAGACCGCAGTCGTCTCCAACAAGCCGGATCCAGCGGTGCAGAAACTCTGCCGGGTCTACTTC
>CAMOZS010000022.1 GCA_946631075.1 uncultured Bacillota bacterium
TTTTCTGCCTGGTCATCAGTACTCCGGATTCACATCCTCGTTTTCCTGCCTTTGCCTGGCTTCGGCCATGGCCTTCGGAAGGAACTCGAGGAATTCATCCACTTCCTCCTCTGTATTGTAGATACCAAAGCTTATGCGGATCATGCCTGCCGTCTTTGCATACCTTGTTCTCTGAGGCTGCCGGACCTTGCTCTGTGCGCCCGTCAGCACGACCCAGGTGATCACCACATCCTTCAAGGGCAGCAGACTCTACCTCACCCGCACCTTGAAGGTCACGTTCTTCACCGGGGAGGCCTCATACTCGTCATTCCCGGACGCACTGACTTTGACCCTGACTTTGTAGGTGCCTTTCTTCAGGCCCTTCTTCACGGTCACTTTGCCGGTGGTCCTGCTGATCCGGAAGTATTTCTTGAAGGATCGGCTACCCTTCTTCGCGGACGAAAGGCTGTATGTCTTCTTGTCCCCGGCTTCCCTGGTGAAGGTGATCACTTTGGAGACGGCCAATTTCTGGGCCGTCTTCTTTAATTTACTGGATTTGACGGTTGCCGTCCTGCCTTTGACCGCCAGAGGATTGACCTTGCCCTTGACGGTGAACTCCGAGGTCACATTGATCCAGCCCGACTCACTGTCATAGTCGAAATCCGCGGCCTTGCCGTTCAACATCACGCTGCCGGCCTTCCTACACCCAGCATTCCTTGAGTACCCGCTCGACGTTTTCGTGGGTGAATTTGTCGAACTGTCTTTGGGTCATCCCCCTCTTCTTAAGGGCCTCGAAGAGGACTTCCATATGGTCGCAGGAGGGGATCTCCAGGTCGCCTATCCCCCCGTCAAAGTCTGTGCCGATGGCGATGAGGTCCTCTCCGCCCTTGTTCATCATATACATGGCGTGATCGCAGAGTCTCTCTACCCTGCTCTCTTCATCATCGATGTCCTCGTTCAGGAAGCCTCCGTAGAAATTGAGGCCGGAAACTCCTCCCTTGTCCGCCAGGGTCCTGATCTGATCATCCTTCAGGTTCCTGGGGGAGGGAGAAAGGGCGAAGGCATTGGAATGGGTCGCGACAAAGGGCTTTGCCGAACATCTGGCCACATCATAGAAGCCTCCCTCATTGAGATGGGACACGTCGACGACGATCCCCAGATCGTTCATGACCGGGATCGCCTCTCTTCCGAAATCCGTCAGGGGCATCTGCATGAGCTGCCCGTCATCGCTGCAGCACTGACCGAAGCAGTTGGGATCATTCCAGGTAAGGGCTATGACCTTCACATCCAGGTCGGCCAGTTTCTTCAGCTTCTCCATATCGCCGTCTACCAGGACCCCGTTTTCGATGGTAAGGATGCAGGAGATCTTACCCGCCTCCTCATTGGCCCTCAGGTCATCGTATTTCTTCACGAAGGCGAAGTGGTCCCTGTCCTCCTCGATGCTCCTTAAGAGAAGATCCCTCATATCATTGAACAGATCAAAATAATCAGGATAGTGATCATAGCCGAACCATTCCTCGATCTCGCTCTGAGGAAGGAAGGCCGCGAACATCTGAGCCTTAACCGGGCTGTTTTTGAGTTTGCTGAAATCGATCTGGCTGCCCTCCAGCCTTTGGATAGTATCCATCTTCCGGCTGAGGCCGACCATAAGAGTATCACAATGCATGTCAATGTATCCCATGTTGCTTCTCCTTTTTTCTCATATGTTATCATTCCCCATGGCAGGGGTCAATGCTCCGGGCGATCCATCTGCTTCTGACGGCCCGGGATATCGCATTGCATACCGCACTGCGCGGAAGTATAATGTTATCAGATCAGACAGATGGGCATATGGAGGTATCAACATGGCTGACGCGAGAAAATATGAAACTATGGACATTACTGCCGCCGAGATCGGAACCGAAATAGAGCTGTTTCTCAGAAATGCCAAGAGGCTGGTGACACAGGGGATCGAAACGGAAAACGGTTACTTCGTTCAGGCAAAAGGGAAAGATACCTGGAAAGCGATCGCCGGGATGGACATGGCAACCCAGATCCAGTGTACCCAATTAGAAGACGGTGTTCTGGTTGAAGTGGGAACAGGAAAATGGTCCGATAAGATCGGAGCAGGAGCTGTCGGTCTTATACTGTTCGCGCCTCTTGCCGTTACCGCTGCTGTAGGCGCGTGGGGCCAGAAGAAACTGCCATCGGAAATATACGAACACGTGAATATGTTTATTATGGGAGGCGGTGTCCACCTGGTGCCGGACGATGGGATGCCTACGGGGCAGGGACTGGACAGCGAGTTTTCTTCTCCGGTCACCCCGGCCCGGACATCTTCCAGAAAATGTCCCAGGTGCGGCGCGGTGATCAGAGACGGCATGAAATTCTGCGCGAATTGCGGCGCCCATTTAGTTGTCAATTGCCCGAATTGCAACACAGAGTTGGAGCTGGGCACAAGATTCTGTCCGGAATGCGGTACAGCTCTTGTCGCGAAGAAGGTATGCGCAAACTGCGGCAGCGAACTGGAAGAGAGTTCTAAGTTCTGTCCGGAATGCGGCACACCCTGCGATTAGATCTCTACCATGCCGTATATCCTCCGTCGACCATGAGGGTGGTCCCTGTAACGAAACCGGCCTCGTCGCTGGCCAGGTAGAGATAGGCCCGGGCGATATCCTCCGCGGTCCCGATCCGCCCGATCGGATGCAGGGCAGTCATGTCACGGGTGTATTCCTCATAGGTCATGCCCCTCTGCTCAGCGTCCAGGGCATACATGGGGCTTTCGATGTAGCCGGGCGCCACCGCGTTGACCCTTATCCTGTAGCCTTTCTGACCGCATTCGATGGCCGCGCATTTGGTCATGGCCACGACGGCAGCCTTTGCGGCGCAGTAGGGCGTGAACAGAGGATCCCCGGTCACCCCGTCGACCGATGATGTCGATACGATAGCGCAGGACTCCCCGTTATCCTTCATGGCCCGGATACCCAACTGGATCCCGTAGAAGACCCCGGTCTGATTGGTCGCTATGGTCTGCTCATAGTGTTCGATGGAAGTGTCCTCGATCAGCTCGGCGAAGCTGATCCCGGCGTTGTTGATCAGGACATTGAGCTTGCCGCAGGTCTGCAGGGTAAAATCGATGGCATGCTCCCAGCTCTCATAGCTGGTCACATCCAGGGGGCAGAACCAGGCAGTCTGCTTCCCCGCTTCTTCATTGATCTCCTCCGCGACCGCGGCTCCGGCCTCTTCATCCCTTCCGCAGATCACCACCCGGGCGCCTTCCCTGGCGAAGAGCCTCGCCGCCTCTGCTCCGATCCCCTTCGTTGCTCCGGTAATGAGCGCAGTCTTGTCCTCCATCCTCATGGACCGGGCCTCCTTTCTCTCCTCTTTCACGCGACATTTTACATTCATCCGGCTTTATCATATTATAGCATAATGATATAATGTGCTTGATAATTATTCCTTTTCAGGAGGTTAAGCTAGATGAAGTTTCTGTATGTTCTTCTGATATTTCTTCCGGTCGCCATCATCGGCAACATTGTCGGTTTTTCGGCGCCGATGCTTTTTGTTTTCAGTTCCCTGGCCATCATTCCCCTGGCCGGCCTTATGGGAAAGAGCACCGATGTGATCGCCTGCTTCTGCGGGCAGAAGATCGGCGGCCTTCTGAACGCCACCTTCGGAAACGCGACGGAACTGATCATCGCCTTCGTCGCCATGAAGGAAGGTCTGTTCGATGTGGTCAAGGCATCCCTTGCCGGATCGGTCATCGGCAATATCCTTCTGGTCCTGGGCATGTCCATGCTGGTCGGCGGCCTCAAATTCAAATCACAGGAATTCAACAGAAACACCATCAATATCACCAGCAGCATGCTCCTGCTTGCGGTCATGGGCCTGGCCATCCCGGCCATCTTCACCCATACCCTGCCGGAATCCAGCCTGACCACCACTTTCGAAGGCCTCAGCGTCATCGTCGCCATCCTCATGCTCCTGGTCTACCTCATGCAGTTCGTCTTCTCCTTCGGGACCCACCGTCATCTCTATAAAGAGACCCTGACTACGGACGACGAGGAGAAGCCTTCCATGAAGCTTTCGGTCGCCATCGGCATCCTGATCGCCTCCACCGTCTGCATCGCCGTCCTCTCCGAGATCTTCGTAGGGACCGTCGAGCCCATGGCGGAGAGCGTGGGCCTTTCCAAGACCTTCGTCGGTATCATCCTGGTCCCCATCATCGGCAACGCCGCGGAGCATTCCTCGGCCATATTCATGGCATACAAGAACAAGATGAACGCCGCTGTCGAGATCGCTCTGGGTTCCAGCCTGCAGATCATCCTCTTCGTGATCCCTGTCCTGGTCCTGCTCAGCCTTTGCTTCACCCCCATGAGCATCGTCTTCACCCCCTTCGAGCTGGTCTCCGTCGCGGCCGCGGTGATCATCGCCGACCGGGTCTCATCCGACGGCGAATCCAACTGGCTGGAGGGCCTGCAGCTGGTCATCGTCTATCTGATCATCGGCGCCGCCTTCTTCTTCGTTTAAGTCGGGGGACCTGCCGGTCTTCAGAGAGATCTCCCGCTGGCTGGACATCTTTTTTTCCGGAAAAGACCTGGGCTTCCTTCCTCCCCTGATCATCCCCTGCCACCGGGTCATCGGGGCAAACGGCAGCCTGACCGGATACGCTGGCGGCATCGAAAGAAAAAAAGCCCTCCTTGAGCTGGAGGGCGTCGATCTGACTGCTTATTTGCCGACCGAGTCGCTGTTGACCGGGAAGGTGAAATAGGTGTCCGGATAGGGTTCATCTTCCAGGGTGAAGTGCCACCACTCCTCCGGCAGAGGCTTGAATCCGTGATCCATCATGGCCTTGCGCAGGATCATCCGGTTCTTGTACTGGCGGTCGGTGATCCCCTTGTAGTCGGGATAGCTCTGTTCCCCGAAGTAATCGAAGGTCCCGCCCATATCCAGTTCCTTCTCCGTCTCCTTATCGAACAGGGTCAGGTCCACCGTGCTCCCCCGGCTGTGGCCGGAATGCTCCGCGATGTAGCCCTGGGGGAAGAGAACGTCCTTGTCCAGTTCCGGATAAAAGTACTCTTTCATTTTTGTGTCATCCGGGTCCTTGGCCCATTCCACGAAATTGGATACTGCCATCTGGGGTCGGTAGGCGTCGTAGATCTTGAGCCGGTAGCCCTGCTTGTCCACGTCGTCGCTGACTTCCTTCAGGGCCTGGGCCGCTTCCCTGGTCAGGAAGGCCAGGGGCTCTTCGTAGCCGTCGATCCTTTCTCCCACGAAGTTATATGTAGAATAGTAGCGGATCTCCAGGATCGCGTCCGGCACCACGTCGGTGATCAGGACGAAATCCGAAGAATCGTTGGACAGGGTCACCCCATCCTCGGCGACGGCCGTCGTCGGTTCCTCCTGAGCGTCCGCTGCCTGCTCCGTCTGTTGACCCTCCGCCGGGGCTTCCGTTTCCGCCGGGGCCTCCGCCTGCTGGCCGCAGCCGGCCAGGATCATGCATATCACTACAGCCAGGATGGCTGATAATGCTCCAAATCTGGTTTTTTTCATTATTTGTCCTCCCTCTTATTGTATATAGATGATCGCTGTCCTTCGGAAAGACTGGATCATCCGGATCACTCCGGTGTAGATCAGGCCTGCCCCGTAGATCAGGATGAGCACGATGAGGGCGATATCCGCCTCCCGCTCTCCCACATGTGTTCATATTTTCGCAGTTTTACCTGATCTTCAGACATTCTTTCCTGCTTTCTTTCTGTTTATTCGACCGGCATCTCGATCTGCTCGGTGGTCATTTCTCTCTGATAGACATCGGTCAGAAGGCCGCCAAAGACGATCTCCCCGCTGCCGATAGGCTCATCGGTGACCTGGATACGCTCCTGTTTGGTCACGCGGACCTTGCCTCCTTCCGGCTTGGTCTCCACAAGCTTCCCTTCCTTATCGTAATAGTCGAACATGAACTGGACCTGGTCGCCTGCCTTCAGGGTCTGGATATTCTTCTTGTCCTCCAGGAACTGGCTGAGGAATCCCTCCAGTCCGCCGCTGTATTCATATTCGTAACCGGTCACGTGACCTGCTTCGGGAGCGTCCGAATTCTCATTGACCGGGTCCCATTCGATGTGGAGGATGATGTCCGACGTATCGTTCAGCCGGGCTTTCACCTTGCCCGTGTAAACATCTCCCTTATCGGTCTCTTTGACCGGGTCCGCTTCATAGCAGACCAGTTTGCCTCCCACATGGACCCAGTTCTCATCCATGTTGATCAGGGGATGGCCCTCCCCGTCCTCACTGCCGATGTAGTCGGAGCCCAGATACCGCTCGGAAGCCCCGGAGGCTTCGCTGGGGGTATTCTGATAGACAACGGTCCTGCAGTCGGCGATGATGTTCCAGAACTTCTCCGGCATCTGGATGCTGAATCCGTCCGCCGTCTCCTTCAGGGGGATATCGACCAGGGCTTCCGTCTGATCGTAATCCTCAAAGCCCTTGATATACCAGGGCTCCTGGGTATAGTCGGTCTGGCCGTAGTCCTCCAGCAGTCCCATCAGGCTCGGATTCTCTTCGATCTCCTTGGCTCTCTCCTTCTGGTCCTTCATCTTCTGGGCAGCGATGATGCTGAAGATCTCATCGAAGGTCTTCTTCTGAGAGGAAAGGTCCAGCTTTTTGAACTGATCGCTGGTAGCGGTATAATTGCCGATCGCCTTGTAAGGCAGGGCCAGGGAGATCCCGCCGATTGCCTTAGCCGCGTCTCCGTTGCGGTAGAGGACGCAGGCCTGCAGGGCCCGGTAGAGGTCCAGCTTTTGCTGATGGGTCCCGATCTTCTCCTCGTAGTCCATCTTGTCCAGGATCTTCACAAAATCGATCAGGTCGATCTGAAGGTCATCCTCGAAGGAATAGGCGCTGGAAGCCGCTCCCGCGAAGCTGGCGTAGCTTCCTGTGTCATTCTTTATCTCCTGCCCCGCTTCCTTGATCAGGGCCTCCAGTTTCTCATAGGCCGCCGCTGCCCTGGGCAGATCCACGAAGGACAGGGTCACCTTGGGTGAGGGCTTGTTCTCTTCGTCCGTCGCCCGGTTATAGGGGTCGTAGCTGGCCACCATCCTGCGGCCGAACTCTTCGCTGGCCAGGCCCGGATCCTCGGCAAGGGCGCCGAATCCCGCCGTATAGAACCAGCCATAGCCGGCTTCGGTCTCCTCCGAGGCCAGCAGGTAATCCGCGTAGGGTTCCAGAGCCTTCCCGATCTCGATGTCCTGCATCAGGCAGGCGTCAAAGCCGATCACATCGAATTTGACCCCGGCCTTCCTGACCGCGTCGACCACTTCCGAGGTCATCATGGTCGGCATTTCTCCTTCTCCGACCTGTCGCTCGTTCAGATCATCATGACCGTAACCGTAGGGAACGCCGCCGCCGTGATCCCACAGGACCAGCATATAGCGGTCAGCCGGATAGGTCTTCCTGGTCCAGCGGATGAAATCCTCCAGAGCCTCCGGCTCCGACATGCAGATATCCTCCGGCAGGGACTTCACTTTCTCCAGTTCCCCGCCCTTCACGGCATAGCGGCCGTAGCTGTTGTTCTCGATGCCTCTGGTGAACCACCGGCCCGAGCCGCCGGCCTCCATGACAAAGGTCAGGCCGTCTCCCTTCTTGGTGGCGTCGACCATCTGACGGATGTTGACCGAGGCCAGGCCGATCTTATCTTCCAGATTGGACCCGACCACATAGGTCATGACCACCACGCTCTTATCCTTGCTGTGATCCGGGAAGAAGTAGTCCCGGCTGGTCTTCATGTCTGCGATCTGAGCCGCGGCTTCTCCCATGGCATCCTCCCGGCTGATCGCCTTGCCGGTCGCCTCCACATCCTTGGTCTTCTCATAAGTCTCGTTCATCAGGCTGTTGACCAGGGGGACCGGCGGGGTATCTCTGACCGCCAGGAATCCTACTCCGACGATGATCACGATGATCTCGGCAGCGGAAATGAGGATCAGACCTCCCTTGCGGAAGACCTCGGCTACCTTGCCGCGCTGCTTCAGCGGTTTCAGGTCCAAAGGCTGGTAACGCGATCTTCCGAAGCCCAGGATCAGAAGGAAGATCCCGGGGAAGATGATCGTAAGGATCCGGAAGAGCTTTCCCTTGCCCAGTGATTTGGCCAGCCGCCAGTAGAGCCGGACCAGGAAGATACCGTATATGATATAGGCGACCCACATGAACATCCGTCCCATACCCACGGACGGATCCAGATACCAGCCTCCCACCGCCAGAACTGCCGCGACGAAGAAGGGACGGTAGAAGGTCCTCATCCTGCGGAACAGTTTCTTGCTGAACTGCCGCTCCGCCAGGAAGGGGATGATGGCCGACCACCTGGGCAGCTGAAGTTTCCCAAGCAGCAGGAAGTAGGCGACCGCCTGTATGACCCAGGGGATGATCCAGTACTGCGGATCATCGAAGAAATAAATACTTATCATATCTCCCTATACTCCTTTCATTCATCTATATTGACGAACTTATTTACTGCATGGTTATACCTCAAAACAGGGGTTCAAGCACTTTGTTCTCCCAAAAATCATAGACCTGATTTTCCCCCGCGATCTGCCGGAGAAAGATCCCGTCCTCCTCCAGCCCTCTTAACCATTCGTAGTTCAGCAGTATCCTGTCCTCCCTGCCCAGCAGGATGGCCACAGCGCATTTCCCGTATATGTATCCTACCTGGTTTTCTCTTTCGAACTCTCTGCAGTGCCTGATCCATTCGGCGCAATCATCTGCCGCCTGGGCGGGGTCTGGCGTGCCCTCCCTGACCCTGATCCATTTCAGACAGGGGTAGTCGAAGGCCCTGGACACATCGCCCCGGTAATCACATCCGAAGGGAGGCTCTGCCGGCTCCACCTGTTCGAGCAGGGCCCCTTCTCTTTTGATGAATTCCAGCAGCAGCTTATTTCTTCTCTGCCGCTCCTCCTCCGTAAGGTCCGGCTCCTCTTCGAGTCCCTCCCACTGGCCGTCGGCCAGGTCCGGTCTCTCCTGATCCGGGTCTCCTTCGTCCGGATCAGGCTCCAGCTCATCCCTTCCGCCTGCCCGGCCGCCCGGGATCTCCCCGGACCTGCGCTTCTGACGTCTCCTGACGACCGCCCTCCAGATCGCCCAGAAGATGGCCAGATCAAAAACTGTGCCGAACAGTATGATCGCCGTCAGGCCACCATCATCACGGGAATTCCAGATCAGAGGGATGGTTCCCACGAGAAGGAATATAGTTATAATGACAGGTATTCTGTATTCTCTCATCAGTACCCTTCCTCCTTCAGGGATCTAGTCGAACAATGCGGACGCAAAGACCAGGACAGTAAACAAAAAACTGGAGGCAAAGAAACTCAGCCATAGGGCGACCGGATTTCCGACCCCCATGCCGATCAGATTCATGGGGAAGGCCGTCTCGTCCTTTGCTTTCATGATGTCTCTTCGGAATTTCAGCATATAGCTCTTCGGAAACCTCAGGAAGGCGATCAGCATGATCAGGGCTTCTCCGGGCATCCATCCGTAGGCTGAGGCGGCCTCCAGGGTTCCCGCATGCTGCGGCATGACTATCCCGGGCATGGCCAACCCATAAGTGCACAGAGTGAACCAGATCGTCTGGATGGCGACGATAATGGAGCCTTCCTTGTACATCCCCCGGTAGAAATAATAGAATCCGCCCAGGAGCAGAGAGGGAATGACCCTCTTCCCTTTAGAGACTTTGTCGATGAAGGCCTTTTCCCCGCCGACATAATACTTCAGGAGCATATCCTCGTCGAATTCATCATCTTTTGCCATCCGCCGGGCCAGAAGGGCGAAGTCATGACTTGTCCGGTTTTCTTCATCCAGATGAGCTTTTTCCTCCGGGGTCAGGTCTGAGACCCTGATCGCCCGCAGCCGCCCCCCTTCTCCTGTATAGACCTCAAATCTGCCGGTCCTGAAGCAGATGGCAGTCTTTTCCTCCCCGGAGAAGATGATCTCCAGGGAATAGCTGAGCCGCTGGGGATCGAAGACCAGGATCACGGTGTAGGCCTGTTCATCTCCGGGGAAAACCCTCGGCAGGGCGTCTTCGCAGACCGAAGCTCCCTCTTCGATTCCCCGGTCCCTGATCACGGAGTAATCGGCGATCCCCCACCGGTACCTGCTGTAGCAGCAGACCTCCTCAAGGATGTGATCATCTCTGCCGATCTTGATCAGTATCCTTCCGGAATCCCCTTCATAGGCGAAGACTTTCCCGACCTCGCCCCTGGACCGGAACGCCGCCGCCGGGACGATCCTGAAGCAGACATCATCCGAATATTCCAGTTTAAAAAAAGACCTGTCCGTCATCGTGAATTCCTCTTGTTACCGCTGATTTCTGAATGCATTATACCACATGTCTGGTGTATAATTGAATGGTATCGATTTTGTACGGAAGTGAGGTCAACTACATGATAGGAACCTTTGTGAATGTGGGCACGATCATCATCGGAAGCCTGCTGGGCGGTCTGGTCAAGAAGATCATCAGCCAGCGGATCAACGATGCCCTGTTCAATGCCATGGGACTTGCGGCCTTCGGCCTGGGCATAAACGCGGTCGTGCAGAACATGTCAAATACGGAATATCCTGTCCTCTTCATCGCCAGCCTCGCTATCGGGGGGATCATCGGGACCCTCCTGGATCTGGACGGAAGGGTAGGCCGTCTGACCTCCCGGTCCGCGGACGATTCCGCCGGGGCCAGCCGTCTGGGCCAGGGTCTTGTGACCGGCTCTCTGCTCTACTGCGTCGGCACCCTGTCCATCCTGGGTCCGGTCCAGAGCGCCCTCTATCAGGACCACACCTTCCTCTTCACCAACGCGACCCTGGACCTGGTCACCTCTATGGTCCTGGCCTCCACCTACGGCGTGGGCATGTGCCTGGCCGCCGGGATCCTCCTGGTCTGGCAGGGAAGCATTTACGGGCTGACCCTCCTCTGCGGCAGCTTCATCACCGACACCATGATGACTGAACTATCCATCGTCGGCGGATTTCTGATCGCCATGTCGGGTCTGGCCATCCTGAATATCAAGGACTGCAAGACCCTGAACTTCATCCCCGCCCTCTTCGTTCCGGTGATCTGGTGCCTGCTGGCGGGGAAGTTGTTCTGATCGGAAAAAAGTTCAATCCTGCTCCTCAGCCTGTGGTATAATCGGACCATGACCAAGATCATCGCCAACGGATTCGGAGTACTGTCGACCCTGTGCTTCATCATATCCTTTCAGATCAAATCCAATAAGGCCCTGTATGTGACTCAGTCCATCGCCAATGTTTTCTACGGGATCCAGTTTTATATGCTGGGCGCCCGGGGCGGTCTGTTCAACATGGCCATGCAGATCCTGCGCAACCTTCTTCTGACCAGGATCGAGGAGTGGACCTGGCTCAAATGGAAAGGCTGGGCCCCGCTTTTTTGCGTACCCAGCCTGATCTACATGATCTATACTTGGGACGGCCCTCTGGGCCTGCTCCCCTTTATTGCCTATGCCGTCGGCACTTTCGCCTACTGGACCAACAACGCCAGAATGTTCCGGCTCTCGGAGATCGTTGCGGTCTCGCCGGCCTGGCTCCTCTATGATTTTCTCACCGGCGCCTACGGCGGCATGCTGACCGAACTGGTCATCCTTGCCTCCGTCGTCGTATCCATCATCCGTTTCGGATGGAAAGGGCTGGACGATCCTGACTTCAAGTCCTGATCGTTCCTTCACTGCCCCCGTTTTCTCTTCCCCTTCTGCACCATGATCACTATGCCGGCGATGACGATGAGCACGTTAGGCCCGTACATGACCAGGCTGTGCAGGTTGATCAGGGCGACCAGGCAGACCGCTGCCATGATCAGATAGCAGACCGCCACCAGAAGGCCCAGAGTAGCCCCGCCGTTTCCCCTGGCGTACATCAGGGTCAGCAGAAGACCGCAGCCCATGAAATAGGCCCCGGTCGTAAAGGGATTGATCAGTTCGAAGACCGGCGCCAGCAGTCCCTCAAGCCCCGGCACGTCCATAAAGGCGTACACGATGAAGGCCGCGAAGAACAGAAGGCAGACGATCCCTATGATAGTGATCCCTATGGGGTTTTTCTCTGTGTCTTTCATCAATCCAGTACCTTGACGGTCTCGATGACCGGCTGATCCTCAGGAGCGATGGTCCCGTTATCATCCAGGGGCCTGGCGTCCGCGGCGATCTTGTCCACGATGTCCATTCCCTCTGTCACATGACCGAAACCCGCGTAGTCCCCGTCCAGAAAATCCGAATCGGCCTGGACGATGAAGAACTGGGAGCTGGCGCTGTTCGGATCCTGGGACCTTGCCATGGAGATCACGCCCTTTTCGTGGCTGATGCTGTTCTCCACTCCGTTGGAGGCAAACTCCCCTTTGATGGTCTGGTCCGAACCGCCGGAGCCGTCCCCGTTGGGATCTCCTCCCTGGATCATGAAGCCTTCCATGATCCGGTGGAAGGTCAGGCCGTCATAGAATCCGGAATCCGCCAGGTCCATGAAATTCTGTACCGTGATCGGAGCCGTATCTCCATCCAGTTCTACCGTGATATCCCCGTAATCCTTCACGGAGATCACCGCGTGATGGGTGCCGATCCCTTCGGCGGCAGCTTCGCCCCCGTCTGCGCCGGCCTCATCCCCGCCGCATCCGGAAATGAGCATCATCATTCCCAGCAGGGAGGCCATGCAGAGGACCGCCAGTAAGTAATGTTTCTTTCTCATGATCTCTCTCCCCGGACCTGCGATCAGAACCGGCAGAGGGTCCTGAGCCGGTCTTCAACGTAAGGCTGCAGTTTGCCCTGGACGTATTCCGGCATGTTGATGACCCGGACCGGATCCGCCACGTCCGCGTACTCCTTCGTGAACTCGGTCAGAGCGTTGAAGTAGTGTCTCAGATAGTCGGTCCCCAGATTGAACTTGTTGATGCCCTTGGAGAAGGCGATCAGAAGCTGGTCATCGGGGATGCCGCTGCCGCCGTGCAGGACCAGGGGAACATCGGTCGCGCTGCGGATAGCCTCCAGCCGCGCGATATCCAGGTGGGGAGTCTCCTTGTATTCACCGTGGGCGTTTCCGATGGAAACAGCCAGTGTATCCACTCCGGCCTCAGCGCAGAACTTCTCCGCCGCGTCCGGCTTGGTGAACAGGTCTTCCTTGTTGTTGTCCGCGTCTGCGGCGACGCCCACGTGTCCGATCTCGCCTTCGACGATGGCGCCCATTTCATGGGCCTTGTCCACCACCTTCTTAGTCAGAGCGATATTGGTGTCCAGATCGTTCATGGATCCGTCCATCATGACGGACTCGAATCCGCACTCGATGGTGTGGATGATGGCGTCATAAGTGTAATCGTGGTCACAGTGCAGTCCGATGGGGACGCTGACTTCATTGGCCAGCTCCTTGACCATGGACGCGTATGCCCGGAAGCCGGTCGTCTTCTGGATGGTCACATGCTCCGGATAGAGCATGACGATGGCCGGTGTCTTGGTCGCTTCCGCGGCGCAGACGACGGTCCTGGCCATGACGTAGTCCATGCAGATGAAGGCGATGACCGACGTATTGTTCTCTCTTGCTAACTTGATGATATTTCCTGTCTTCTCGTACATACCTGTTCCTTTCAGTCCTTTAATCCGATGAGACCGGGCAGGCAGCCTCCGGCGAAAGAATCGCCCAGCCCCACGACCGCGGGGTGCTCAACGTGAGACATGTCCTTGCTGGGGATGATGCAGATCTTATCTCCCAGGGCTTCCCGGATAGCCTCGCAGAAGACGGTGCTGTCTTCTCTGTTGGGCAGGTTGGCTGTCTCTTCGTAATTCTCTCTGGTGATGTCATCCCCGATCCTGAACCGGGTCGAAGCCATCGTCGCTCCGCCGACCAGAGCCTCCTTCAGCCTTTCCGGATGGTCTCCGTAAGCCAGTGCCCACTTAGCCGAATGGATGATGATATGATCGATCCCCAGGGACTCGTGCACGCACTTCACCGCGGCGGCGACCGCCTTCACGTCCAGGATATCGATGGACCGGCCGATGTATTCCTGCATCTCATCCTCGTTCATGCTGAGCACGTCGATGTAGGGTCTCAGATGCTCGTGGACCGCGTAGCGGAAGGCCTTCATGACATAGCAGCCATCCTCATACATGACCACGGCGTCCTTGGGCAGGTGCTGCAAAAGCTGGCTGGTCTTGTCGATGCAGCGATCCAGGATCTTCCGATCCAGGATCTCACTGAAGCATCCCAGCAGGAAGACACCCGCGTCCTCGATGACCGGGCCGAACTCCTCCGGCAGGACCGGCATATCCAGGCTGGTCTCATCCCGGGAGATCATCATCCGGTTCTCGCGGGGAGTCACAAAATCGATATCCCCGGCATGGATGCGGACACCCTTGCCGCACTGGAGGACGACATGAGGATAGATGATCCCGTCGTCGACAGCGCCGGGAGTCGGCGTGATGTGGGGCGGAAGCAGCTCCTCGATGTGTTTGTTCCAGCAGCTGGTCTGCAGGACAGTGTCATAGCCCAGCTTATCCAGGACGATAGCGGCCCTGGTCGGTGTTCCTCCCAGGGTGACCTTGCGATCAAAATGATTGGCGAAGTCATGGACCGACTGGGCATCGTCGGGGACGATCTCCCCGCCGATCCCCGCCCTCAGGTGGGCCAGGCAGTAGATCCAGGCATCCCGCTCCGTATGTACCGGGGCGTCCAGGAGGAGCTCGTCCTCCCGGATCCCGTATTTCTCGATCAGTCTCTCAACGGTCTCTGTATTCCAGATCAGTTCATAGTCCACACAGGTGTGGAACCCCATAGCGATTTTTTTGTTCATATTCCTGCTTTCACTCGATTAGTACAGATCAGCCTTTCCGTCTGCCTGGAACAGCTCGATCTTCTGGTAAGCGACTTCCTTCATTGCCTCGAGGCAGGGCGGCTGGATCTGGTTGGGCTCACGCAGGCCTTCATCAGCCAGGACTTCACGCATCTTCTTGTAGTAAGCTGCCTTGATGTCGCTGGAGATGTTGATCTTGT
>CAMOZS010000023.1 GCA_946631075.1 uncultured Bacillota bacterium
CCCGTAGCTGGACGGTTCTACGCAGCTCATGATGGCGTTCATGTTGGGCGAGGAAAAAACGGACACGCCGAAGCCGGCGATCAGAAGGGCGCAGACGATCACCCACAGAGGTGTGGCCTGACCGGCAAAAGAGAAGATGATCAGGCTGAGGGCGCAGATCCCCATCCCAGCGGTAGCCAGCTTGTAGGGCGGGATCCGGTCCGAAAGGGCCCCGGCTCTTGAAGTGAACAGAGCCATGACCAGAGGCTGACAGGCCAGGAAAAATCCCGCGGTCTGGGAGCTCATGCCCTTGTCCAGCTGCAGGTAGAGGGAGGTGAAATAGCCGATCCCGAAAATGGCGGCGTAATTGAAAAGGGCCGCCAGGTTGGACAGGGTATAGGCGGGGGTGGTCCGGAAGATCCGCACATCGATGATGGGATCGGCCGCCGCGAGCTCCGTTCTCACGAACAGGACGCCCAGGCCGATGCCGACGAGGATCAGGATATAGGGCCAGTAGCCGCTGCCCGCGTTGGCAAAGCCGAACATAGCAGAAGTGATCATAAGGATGAACAGGATGCAGCCCGCTGCGTCCTGTTTTTTCTTTTCGCCCAAAGGCTGGACGGGGCCTTCCCCGGAAAGGTCCTCCCGCCAGGGAAGGGTGATGGCTGCCGGGATCAGGCCGGCCAGGACAGCGATGGCAACGGTGAGAAAGATGGCGTGCCAGCCCAGCCAGTGGCTGATGACTCCCGAAAGGACCGGGCCGCAGGCAAGGCCTGTATAGGTGCCGGACAGCATCCGCCCGATGGCCCGGCCCCGCTGCTGGGGCGGGTAGGCGGAGGCGATGATGGCGGTATTGGTAGCGAAGATCATGGATGCTCCCACTCCCTGCAGGCAGCGGAAGACCAGCAGCAGGGGGAAGCTCTTCACCCAGAAGCAGCAAAGGCAGGAAAGAAAGAGCAGGCTGAGCCCGGTCAGGAAGACCCGGTTTTTCCCCGTGGAATCGGCCAGCTTGCCGAAGGGGACCGAAAGGCCGCAGGTGGCCAGGGAGTAGACGGTGATGACCCAGCCTATGCCTGCCGCGCTGACGGCCAGGTCCGCGCTCATGGCCGGGACGACGATATTGACCGCGCTGCCAAGAAAGGACGAACAAAAAGAGGTCAGGATGATGACCAGGGTGATGGTCCGGCGTTTTTTTTCACTTGTTGTCACTGGATCTCTGCTCATGCTCAAAGTATAATCCGGCAGAGGAAAAGAATCAATTGAAATCAGCCAGGCTTTTGCACCGCCCGGCAGGCCTTTGTGGTATACTAGGAATGTCAGCCTTTGGGCGGCAGACGAAAGTGAAAGGACAGCAGAAACCATGGATGTAAAAACGATACAGCTGAAGAAGACGATCCTCGAGGACAACGACCGGGACGCGGACCTTCTGCGCCGGCAGATGGAGGACCAGAGGACCTGTTATATGAATATCATGTCTTCGCCGGGAAGCGGCAAGACCACGACCCTGATCCGGACCATCCGGACCCTGGAGGAGATCGCCCGGGAAGAGGGCAGGGAGCCGCTGAAGATCGGAGTGATGGAGGCGGACATCGACAGTGACGTGGATGCCAGGACCATCATCGAGGAGACCGGCGCCCCGGCGGTGCAGCTCCACACGGGAGGCATGTGCCATCTGGACGCGGACATGTCCCGGCAGGGCCTGGCTGAGATCGGGGCCGGGGACCTGGACCTGGTTTTCCTGGAGAATGTGGGCAACCTGGTCTGCCCCGCCGAATTCGATACGGGCGCGGCCATGGACATCGTGATCCTTTCGGTTCCGGAGGGGGACGACAAGCCACTCAAGTACCCGCTCATGTTCCGGGAAGCGGACGTGGTCCTGGTCAACAAGATCGACGCGGCGCCGGTATTTGATTTTGACAAGGAGAGGTTCAGGGCCAATCTCGGGTCCTGCAACGAGGATGCTCCCGTCTTCTTCATCTCGGCAGCCAAAGGAGAGGGAGCACGGGAATGGTGCAGCTGGCTGGATCAGCAGGTCCGGTCCTATCTTGATAAATAGCAGGAGAATAAAATGGCAGTAAAGGTAATCGACGTTAAAGTCGGCATATTTGATGAAAACGACCGGATCGCGGAGGAAGTCCGCAGGAAGAACCGGCAGAACGGTACTTTCATGATCAACATCATGGCATCGCCGGGAGCGGGCAAGACAACGACCCTGCTCCGGACCATCGAGGCTCTGAAGGAGGATTACTCCATCGGCGTCATGGAGGCGGATATCGAGGCCAGCGTGGACGCGGAGAAGATGGAGGAGGCCGGGGTCAGATCGATCCAGGTCCATACCGGCGGGGAGTGCGCCATGGACGCTTCCATGGTGCAGCAGACCCTGGACCAGTTCGACACCTCCGACCTGGACATCCTCTTCATGGAGAACGTGGGCAATCTGGTCTGTACGGCGGAGCAGGATACGGGCGCTCAGGTGAACGTGGAGATCCTGTCCCTGCCTGAAGGCGATGACAAGCCCCTGAAATACCCCCTCATGTTCCGGGTCTGCCAGTGCGTCCTGATCAACAAGACGGATACCAGGGACTACTTCCCCTTCGATGACCAGGCAGTCAAAGAGAGGATCCTGAGCCTCAATCCCGATGCGGAGATCTTCTTCCTTTCCGCCAAGACCGGAGAGGGCTTCGATGAGTGGATCGACTGGATCCGCCGGCAGGCAGCAAAGGAGACAGAGAAGTGAGTGAAGACAGAAAGTACAGGATCCTGACCATCAATCCGGGATCCACATCGACCAAGATCGCTGTTTTTGATAATGAAGAAGAGGTGTTCAGCCAGACCCTCCGCCACAGCGCGGAGGAACTGGACGCGTACGATTCCATCCCGGACCAGTGGGACTTTCGCAGAGGACTGGTCCTGGACGCTCTGCGGGAGCACGGCATGGAGGCGGAGGATATGGACGCCTTCTGCTGCCGGGGCGGTCTGATCCGGCCCATTCCCAGCGGCACCTACCGGGTCAATGAGGCCATGCTCCGGGACTGCCGGGAAGGATTCCGGGGACACCATGCCAGCAACCTGGGAGCATTGATCGGCCATCAGCTGGAGGAGGAGACTTCCATTCCGGCTTTCGTGGTGGATCCTCCGTCGGTGGATGAGATGTCGGCCAGCGCCTGCTATTCCGGCCATCCTATGATCCGGCGGACCAGCCTTTTTCACGCCCTGAACCAGAAGGCCGTTGCCAGAAGGTTCGCGGCTGAAACGGGGCGGCCCTACGAAGACCTGAACCTGATTGTCTGCCATATGGGCGGGGGAGTCTCGGTCGGCGCCCACGTAGGGGGCAGGGTCCTGGATACGGAAAACGCCTTTGGCGGAGAGGGCCCCTTCACGCCGGGCCGGGCCGGTTCCATGCCGGTCAATGAGATCGTGGACCTGTGCTTCTGCGGAGAATACGATCAGGAGAAGATCATGGACATGATGACCCGGGAGGGAGGAATGTACGCCTACGCCGGCACGACCAGCGTGCAGGCTCTGACCGAACAGGCAGACCGGGGGGACCAGAAGGTGAAGGAGATGCTGGAAGCCTTCTGCTACCAGGTGGCCAAGGAGATCGCCGCCATGTCCTGCGCGGCACCGGGAAAGATCGACCAAATCATCCTGACCGGAGGCATCGCCTACAGCGGGCCCATCACTGAGAGACTCCGGGAGCAGACCGAGTGGATCGCCCCGGTCACCATCTATCCGGGTGAGGATGAGATGCTGTCTCTGGCCCAGGGAGCCCTCAGGGTCCTGACCGGAGAGGAAGAAGCCAAAGAATACCGGCCTCAGGAATAACGAGCGCCAGATGCCGTCCGGGCTTTAGGGCCGGGGGCGGGCCTTCGAGCCGGGCCGGAATAACTGAAGATGAAGGAACTGAAAAGAGCAGCCCGTGGTGGACTGCTCTTTTTGCTTGCTCTTGTTTCTTTGTTTAGTTCCTTATTCCGCCGTTTCCTCGGTAGTCTCACCGCCGTCCTCGGCGCCGCCTTCTCCATCCGTGCCTTCGGCGTCTTCAGCAGGCTTGGGCTCGTTGGGGCTGATCTCCAGCTCGCCGCCGTTGTTGTCCGATGCCCAGCCGATCCAGGTCTTGCCCGGGTTCAGGTTGGCATAGACGACCGCAGATCTTACCGCCGCCTGGATCTCTTCCTCAGTCTTGCCGGCTTCGGTGGCCTCGGCTTCCGCCTTCTGCTGGGCCGCCTCGGTCGCGTCGGCGTCGATCAGGTACAGCTTGTGCTTGTTGATCTTCCATTCGATGTTCTTGACGGTGCCCTGGCTGAAGAGCTTGCCTTCGCCGCCGCCCAGAGCGTAGTCGCAGTAGGTGACGCTGCCGGTGCTTCCGGGACCTTCGTAGTTGTCCTTGGTGATGTACTCGGTGTCATCGAAGAGGACCAGAAGGTTGTCTCTCTTCAGGTCATTGTTGAAGGCGTCGGTGTGGTACTGCTGATCTTCTTCGTCGTAGGTCCAGGTCTTGGTTTCCCAGGCTGTCCGCTCGGAGAAGGTCAGCTCGATCTCGTCGGCCATGATGTCGCTCATGGGCTGGGCCGTTTCGTTGAAGCCCAGCTTGGTGGGGATCTTAGGCTCGGTCCGGCAGCCGTATTCCTCGATGGCGGCCGGGATCTTCTCTCCGTACAGGATGCCGGTGTGTTCCATGGAAACTCCCCGGGAGCTATCCCGGTCGAAGAGCCCGCAGTCATTGGAAAAGCTCATCTGGTTGATGTGGTCCACATCATCGTCTTTGAAGACGGTGGATGCTCCCACGTACATTCCCTTGGAATGGCTCATGCCCCAGTGAACAAAAATGGAGTCGAAGCATTCGGAAAAGCGGATGAAGGGGGGCCGGGCGCTTCTGAGCGGTCCGACCTGCTCCGGCATCTTGTTGTAGTCGGAGAAGAACCAGAGGGTACGGGTGATGCCGCCCTCGACTTCCCCTTCCAGGATGATGTCGGGAGAGTAGTTCTCGTCGTCCATGCCCCACTGGGGTCTGGCGTCCGGTGAGTTCTCTACGACCACAGCGACGATCCTCTGATTGGCCGCGTTCTCGTCGTAGCCCTGTTCAGCGGTCGCCCCGGTCAGGGGGTTGGTGATCGGCTCCGGCTCCGGGGCAGGGGCTGCTTCCTTGCTTTCATCGCCGCCGCTGCAGGATGTCATCAGGAAAGCGCCGCCGCCGCAGGCGAGGGCCAGGACCAGTACCAGTACTGCCAGTATTTTTGTATTCTTCATAATGTAGTCTCCTGAAAGTCTGATAATAACTTACTATACATATTACAACAAACGGCATCAAACGGCAACCACAGCCTTTGCGGAAGAAAAACACAAAAAAAACAAAGAAAAGTATTGCAATTTTCTGAAAATATGCTAATATATAGTCACAGAGAGGGCAAGACCTCTCGAGTCAATAGATTCAGGAAGTTATAGCCAGGGGAGCGGCCTTATAGAGAGCCTGATAAGTAAGCAGGACGCGAAATAAGAAGAAAGAGGCAGACGCGAATCACAACTGAATATGGATCTTGAAACTGAGAAGATCGGACCGGAGGATCTGACGGGTGCCTTGAACCGGGAGATACCGAAGGAGGATCAGAGAAAGGAAGTGAGAGAAGTGAGGGTTTTACAGATCGACAAGTAACGGGCTGCGAAGACAGAGAATTGGAATCGCAGCCCTTTTTTTTATGTTTTTGTGGTATACTGTTCTGATAATACTACATTAAGAAATGAGGAAGAGACGAATGGCGCTGCTGCAAGTCGAAAATTTAGCTGTAGGATATGAGTCCGTCCCGGTGGCCCGGGATATCAGCTTCGCCCTGGACCCGGGGGATTACCTCTGTATCGTCGGTGAGAACGGGTCAGGGAAGACGACTCTGATGAAGACCCTTCTGGGGCTTCAGGATCCCCTGGCGGGCACGATCCGGATGGGGGAAGGAGTGGCAAGAGACGAGATCGGGTATCTGCCCCAGCAGACCCAGATCCAGAGGGATTTTCCCGCTTCCGTGCGGGAAGTGGTCCTGTCCGGCTGCCAGGCAAAGGCAGGCCTGCGCCCCTTCTATAACCGTCAGGACAAAGAGACTGCGGCCAGGAACATGGAGAGGATGGGGATAGCGGACCTGGCGGACCGCTGCTACAGAGACCTGTCCGGTGGACAGCAGCAGCGGGTCCTCCTGGCAAGAGCCCTCTGCGCCGCAGAGAAGATCCTGCTTCTGGATGAGCCGGTGTCGGGCCTTGACCCCAGAGTGACGGCCGAGATGTATCAGCTGATCCGCAGGCTCAATGAGGAGGGGATCGCCATCATCATGATCTCCCATGACATCGACGAGGCCTTATCCTTCGCCAGCCACATCCTGCATATCGGCAAGCAGGTGTTTTTCGGGACCAAGGAGGAATTCCTGAAGAGCCCGGAAGGCCGCAGGTTCATCGGATGGGAAGGAGGCAGCGCGGAATGATAGCCCAGCTCATTGAATACATGCAGTATCCCTTCGTGGTCTACGCTATGGTCGTCGGCTGCCTGATCGCCCTGTGTTCATCCCTGCTGGGGGTGACCCTGGTGCTGAAGCGGTTCTCCTTTATCGGAGACGGACTGAGCCACGTTGCCTTCGGAGCCCTGGCCATCGCCAGCGTCCTGAAGATGAGCAACCAGATGCTCCTGATCCTCCCGATCACCATCATCAGCGCCGTCCTGCTGCTGAGGAGCGGCCAGAGACGCCAGATCAAGGGAGACGCTGCCCTGGCCATGATCTCCGTGGGAGCCCTGGCCTTCGGATACCTGATCATGAATGTTTTCTCCACATCCTCCAACCTGTCGGGGGATGTGTGCAGCACCCTGTTCGGATCCACCTCGATCCTGACCCTGACCGGTCAGCAGGTCGCCATGTGCGCTGGCCTGTCCATCGCGGTGATCATCCTGTATGTGCTGATGTATAATAAGATCTTTTCGGTGACCTTCGACGAGGATTTCGCCAGAGCCACCGGCACCAGAGCGGACCTGTACAATCTGATCATCGCCATCGTGATCGCGGTCATCATCGTGGTGGCCATGAGTCTTGTGGGCGCCCTGCTGATCTCGGCCCTGGTCGTCTTCCCGGCCCTGTCCGCCATGCGGCTTGAGCGGAGCTTCCGGTCGGTGACCATATGCTCGGCCATCATCTCCGTGGTCTGCGCCCTCCTGGGGATCATCATCTCGATCCTGGCAGGGACTCCGGTAGGATCCACCATCGTAGCCATCGATGTCCTGGCCTTCCTGGTCTGCTGGATCGCCGGGAAGGCAATCGGCAGGACTGCGTGAAGAAGGTATTTCTGAGAAAGGAAGGGAAGAAGTTTTGATTAAAAGGGAATTAGAGATTAAATATGAGAAACTGCAGGAAATCTTAAGAGAATGCGGCAGCGCGGCGGTAGCCTTTTCCAGCGGGGTGGATTCCACCTTTCTGCTGAAAGCGGCTCACGATACTCTGGGAGACAGGGTGCTGGCGGTCACGACCACGGCCCCGTATTTCCCCGGCCGGGAGTCGGAGGAGACCATGTCCTTCTGCCGGGAGCTGGGGATCCGCCATATCGTGGCGCCCTTTGACGGTCTTTCCATCCGGCAGATCCGGGATAATCCGCCGGACCGGTGCTATCACTGCAAGAAGGCCCTGTTCGAGAATATGAAGCGGATCGCAGCAGCAGAGGGGTCCTATGTCCTCATGGAGGGATCCAACACCGACGACGACGGGGATTACCGGCCGGGCCACATGGCCATACAGGAGCTGGGTATCCGCAGTCCTCTGCGGGAGGCCGGCCTTTCCAAGGAGGATATCCGTACCCTGTCCAGGGATCTGGGCCTTCCCACCTGGAACAAGCCATCCTTTGCCTGCCTGGCCTCCAGATTCCCCTATGGCGAGCGGATCAGCGAACCTAAACTGGCCATGGTGGAAAAAGGGGAGGACTGGCTGCTGAGCCAGGGCTTCACCCAGATGCGGGTCAGGATCCACGAGACGGTCAGCGGTGATCTGATCGCCAGGATCGAGCTGCTGGAGGAGGATATACCGCGGCTTGCGGATGAGGGCTTCCGGAGCCGGATCAATGAGTATATGCAAAGGCTGGGCTTTTCCTATGTCTCCATGGACCTGGCGGGCTTTCAGAGCGGAAGACTGAACCAGGCCCTGGATCAGGATACCCTGAGCGGGGGCATGAAGGGACAGGACTAGGTTTGCCAGCCAGTTGCTTTTTTGTTACAATATAGCGTAGGTTTACGGAAAGAGAAAGGAAGCTCTATGATCCTGATCAAGGAATTCGAATTCGACGCGGCCCACAACCTGATCCATTATCACGGCAAGTGCGAGCGCCTGCATGGGCATACCTACAAGCTGGTCGTTAAGCTGGAAGGGGTAAGGGGTCCGGAGGACATGATCTATGATTTCACCCAGCTGAAGAAGCTGGTCAAGGAAGAGGTCCTGGAGGAGTTCGATCATCATTACATCAATGATTTCATTGAGCAGCCGACGGCTGAGAACATCGCCATATATATCTGGAACAAGCTGGAGCCCCTGGTGCGTACGGACAACGCCCGGCTCTGCGAGATCGAGGTATGGGAGACTAAGACTTCCGGTATCATCTATCGGGGTGAGGAGGCTTAAATGAAGGACGTTCAGAACGAGAAGGATACCAGGAATATCTATCTTCATCAGGTGGGCATCCGGGATCTCAAGTATCCGGTGGTGATCCGCAACGGAGAAGGGGAGACCTTCCCCGTGACGGCGAAGATCAGTCTGTCTGTGGATCTGGAAGCAGAGCAGAAGGGGACCCACATGTCCCGGTTCGTGGAAGTGCTGACCCAGTACAACCAGATGGATCTGCCGACCATCCGCCAGCTTTTGCTTGCCATGCGTGAGAGGCTGGAGGCCCGGAACAGCTTTTGCTGCTTTGAGTTCGACTATTATATCTGGAAGAAATCTCCGGTGACCGGCAGGGAATCCTACCTGGCTCTGGAGGTGGAATACAAGGGGGCCCTGCGGGACGATGAGCTGGATTTCCAGATGACCGTCCGCACACCGGTCACCACTCTCTGTCCCTGCTCCAAGGAGATCTCCGATTATTCCGCCCACAATCAGCGGGCCATCGTGTCCATCACGATCCGGACCAACCAGTACATCTGGATCGAAGACATATCTAGGATCGCGGAGACCGCGGCTTCCTGTCCGGTCTATTCCCTCCTGAAGCGGCCGGATGAGAAGTATGTCACGGAGTACGCCTATGATCATCCCAAGTTCGTGGAGGATGTGGCCCGTGACGCCAAGCTTATGATCGATGAGATGGAGGAGATGGAAGGCGTCGAGTCCTATGTGATCGAGGTCGAAAGTCTGGAGAGCATACACAATCACTCTGCCTACGCCAAGGTAGAGGGGATTCGGGTATAAACGTACATTATAGCTGGCACATGATGAAAGGAGATCAAGATGGATCTGGTAAAGAAAATCGAAGAACTGAAGGACAAGGCAGAAGATGCTCTCGAGAAGACGGACATCGACGACAAGCTGATGGCGAAAGCGGAGGAACTGAAGGACAAGGCGGAGGACGCCCTGGAGAAGACCGACATCGATGACAAGCTGAAGGCAAAGGCTAAGGATGCTCTGGATAAGACCGATGTCGATGAGAAGATCATGGAAAAGGCTAAGGAGATCAAAGAGAAGATCTGATCGCGATGATCAGAGAATGTCAGGATAATGAACTGTCTCTGCCTCCGGCGGGACAGTTTGTTTTTTGCGGGAGAATTTGGAGCATAGATGAACGAAAAGGAAATCAGACGGGAGCTTAGAAAGGTGCGTCACAGGGAGGCGGAGCTGCTGGCCCGCAGCCGCTTTTCCAAGGGGATCAACCTGGAAAGTCTCCTGAACAAATACATACCGGATACCCTGGAGAATACCCTTCATACTGCCTACCGGGAGGCCTTCCGGCTGATTTTTGATAAGGGGACCGGGGTCATCGGCAAGACCTTCAACGAGGACAAGGCCCGGTCCAGCAAGGGATCGGAAGCGGAAGCCCAGAAGCAGTGGATGACCGATATCCTCCTGACCAGTGTGGAGGGCGCGGGCCTGGGCCTGATCGGGGTAGGACTGCCGGATATCGCTGTCTTTACCGGGATGCTGCTGCGTTCGGTCTATCAGACAGCTGCCAGCTATGATTTCGGCTATACGAGCAAGACGGAGCAGGTCTTCATCCTGAAGCTGATCGAGGGCGCCCTGGCCAGAGGCCGGCAGGCCGAGGAGGTGAGCTCTGAGGTGGACGCCCTTATGCGGAAGATCGACACGGAGGACTACTCCTATTACGGGAACATCAACAAGCAGATCGAGGCGGCGGCCAAGGCTCTTTCGGATGAGACCCTGTACCTGAAATTCGTGCAGACCATTCCCATCGTAGGCGTGGCCGGAGGCCTGTCCAATCCCATCTATCTGAACAAGATCAAGAACTACGCGGACGTCAAGTACCGCAAGCGCCGGCTGCTCATCCGCCAGAGGAAGGCGGCCGCGGCCCGGGGCCGGAAGGAGATAGAGGCGCCGGAGTCAGAGAAGCCGGAAGCGGAGAGACCGGAGGTTGAGAAGCCGGAAGCAGAGAAACCGGCACCGAAGAGACCGCTGCAGATCTCTGTGTATGACGGGGAGGAAGATGCGTAAACGCATAAAGAAGATCTGTCTGTTGTATACAGAATCCTAAAATAGTTCTTGATTCGTGGCCAAGTTATATGTCATACTATAAGGACTGGTGTAAAACTAGAACTAAAGTATGAGGTAGAGTTTAGAAGGAGAGTACTATGACAGCAACACAAATCATTGCGCTTGCTATCTTCGTGGCAGTCATCGCGGTCATCGTGTCCGAGAAACTGCACAGAGCAGCCTGCGCCCTGATCGGCGCCATGTTATTGGTGCTGATCGGCATCCTGGAACCGAAGGAGGCGCTGGGCTTTATTGACTTCAATACCATCGGCGTACTGATCGGTATGATGATGTTCGTCGCGGTAGTCAAGAATTCGGGTCTGTTCGAGTTCCTGGCCGTCAAATCGGCAAAGATCGCCAAAGGCAATCCCTGGCGGATCATGATCGCATTCATGATCATTACCGCGGTGCTTTCAGCATTCCTGGATAATGTTACTACAGTCCTGCTGATCGGTCCCATGACCTTCAGCATCTGTCAGAAGCTGGAACTGAATCCGGTTCCCTTCCTGATGACCCAGATCATTTCGTCCAACGTCGGCGGAACGGCGACCCTGATCGGTGACCCCCCGAACATCATGCTGGGAAGCGCGGCAGATATCAGCTTCCTCCAGTTCGTCATGTATGACGGTCCCATCGTTCTCATCACTATGGTCGCGACCATATTCGCGTTCAAGTTCATCTATAAGAAGGGCCTGTCTGTCTCTCCGGAGAAGATGGAGCTGATCATGCAGATGGATGAGGGCGAGATGATCAAAGACCGGATCCTCTTCATCAAGAGCGTCATCATGATCTTCCTGGTAGCCCTGGCATTCCTGCTCCACGACACTCTGGAGCTGAAGACCAGCATCATCGCGCTGTCCTGCGCGGCCCTGATGATCATGATCGGAGGACAGGACGTGGAAGAGACCGTTCACGATGTTGAATGGCCGACGATCGTATTCTTCGCCTTCCTGTTCATCGTGGTCGGAGGCCTGGAGAAGGTCGGCCTGATCCACATGCTGGCAGAGACCCTGATCAACGCGACCGGAACACACTATGTCGTTCTGATGATCGTCATCCTGTGGGTATCCGCGATCTGCTCCGCAGTTCTGGACAACATCCCGTTCGTAGCGACCCTGATCCCGCTGATCCTGACCATGGAGGCAGAGGGGATCGACGTATGGCCTCTCTGGTGGGCGGTTTCCATCGGTGCCTGCTTCGGCGGCAACGGTACCATCATCGGCGCGTCCGCAAACGTCGTCCTGACCGGTATCGCAGGCAGAAGAGGTTACCCGATCACATTCGTTCAGTTCCTGAAGATCGGCGCTCCGATGATGCTTCTGTCCATCGTGCTGGCGACCGGCTATCTGCTGGTCCTGTTCGGCGGATACTGGGATTAGTCCCTGGGCAGCCTGAAGGCGCATATAAACGTAAGATCGAAAGGGGAATTGTCATTGACAATTCCCCTTTTTTGTACGATATTAGTATTGTAAATATATATAAAAAACAGTCGGGGAGCAGACCATGATCAGAGAAATAACGATCAATACACACAGCAGCATCCGGATCCAGGGAGATCAGGTCATCTACTTTGATCCCTTCCAGATCACCGAAGAGACCCATGACGCGGATGTTATTTTTATCACCCACGACCATCATGATCACTTCGAGCCCGCCTCCATCGAGAAGATCCTGAAGGATGACACCATGATGGTCATTCCCAGGACCTGCTTTGAGGCCTGGACCAGCTCCGGCCTGATCGTGACCCAGGTGATCCAGCTGGATCCCGAGGAGAAGATCGACATGGGCGAGCTTCAGATCGAGACTGTTCCGGCTTACAACAATCTCAAGCCCTTCCATCCGAGGAGGAAAGGCTGGCTGGGCTATCTGGTCACGCTGGAGGGACGGAGAATCTATGTTGCCGGAGATACGGATGTGACCGATGAGAACCGTCAGATCCGCTGCGACATCGCCTTTGTCCCCGTAGGCGGCAAATTCACCATGAATGCCGCAAAGGCTGCGGAACTGGTCAACGAGATCGAGCCTGAGATCGCCGTTCCGACCCATTACGGGAATATCGTCGGCAAGGAGACCGACGGCAGCGATTTCAAGGAAGCCGTGAAGGACGGGATCCGTGTCTCACTGCTGATCCGGCCGGAAGAGACTCCGGACAAGGATGAAGAAGAATAATAAATCTTATAGAAATGGAGATATACTTAAATGCCGATCACTGACTTATTGGTAAGGAACGCGAAAGAATACGGAGATGAGGTAGCGCTGATCGAGATCAACCCGGATGCCGAGGACTCCCAGCGCAGGACATGGAAGGAGTTTTCACTGATCGAGTCCAACCCTCATGAGGTAGGCCGGAAGGAAATGACCTGGAAGGACTTTGACATCCGGGCCAACCGTTTTGCCAATTTCCTGCTGACCCGGGGGATCAGGAAGGGCGACAAGATCGCTATCCTGATGATGAACTGCCTGGACTGGCTTCCGGTCTATTTCGGGATCCTGAAGACAGGCGCCCTGGCCGTGCCGCTCAACTTCCGCTACACCTCCGATGAGATCAAGTACTGCCTGAAGAAGGCGGACTGTTCCGGTCTGGTCTTCGGTTCGGAATTCGTAGGCCGTATCGAGAACATCTGCGACCGGATCCCGGATGTGAACCTGCTGCTGTACGTAGGCGAGGACTGCCCAGTCTTTGCAGAAAGCTACGACCAGTATATCGAATACTGCTCTTCGAAGGCGCCGGACATCCGGCTGACTGACGATGATTTCGGAGCGATCTACTTTTCTTCGGGAACTACTGGATTCCCCAAGGCGATCCTCCATAAACACCGGAGTCTGACCCATTCGGCCAAGTGCGAGCAGAAGCACCACGGTCAGACCAGGGAGGACTGCTTCCTCTGCATCCCGCCTCTCTATCACACCGGGGCCAAGATGCACTGGTTCGGCAGCCTGCAGGCGGGAAGCAAGGCGGTCATCCTGAAGGGGACCAAGCCTGAGTTCATCCTGAAGGCGGCTTCCGAGGAGCACTGCACCATCGTCTGGCTGCTGGTTCCCTGGGCCCAGGACATCCTGGACGCCATCGACAGCGGGGCGGTGGATCTGAACGATTATCATCTGGACCAGTGGCGGCTCATGCACATCGGCGCCCAGCCGGTACCGCCCAGCCTGATCAAGCGCTGGAAGAAGGTCTTCCCGGATCATGACTACGATACCAACTACGGGCTCAGCGAGTCCATCGGACCGGGCTGCGTCCACCTTGGTATCGAGAACATCCACAAGGTCGGCGCCATCGGCAAGGCCGGATACGGATGGGAGACCCGGATCATCGGATCCGACGGTCTGGATGTGATGAAGGCCGGACAGGTCGGCGAGCTGGCGGTCAGAGGACCGGGAGTCATGACCTGCTACTATAACGATGAGGAAGCGACCAATGAAGTCCTGAAAAACGGCTGGCTCTATACGGGCGATATGGCGGAGATGGATGAGGACGGATTCATCTATCTGGTCGACCGGAAGAAGGACGTCATCATCTCCGGCGGAGAGAACATCTATCCGGTCCAGATCGAGGACTTCCTGCGCAAGCACGACGACATCAAGGATGTAGCGGTCATCGGACTGGCCGACGCCCGGCTGGGTGAGATCGCCGCGGCCATCATCGAACTGAAGGAGGGAAGGGAGACCTACGAAGAGGAGATCGAGGAGTTCTGTCTGGATCTGCCCAGATATAAGAGACCGAGGAAGATCATCTTTGCGGACGTTCCCAGAAACCCGACGGGCAAGATCGAGAAGCCTCTTCTGAGAAAGAAATACTCGGCAGAAGGCCTTGTTGCAAAAGAGATCGAAAAAGGTTAAAATAAGCTATCCGAAATCCTGTTGATAAGGAAATACTATTGATAAGAAAGGACGAAGATCATGAAGTACGTATGTGACCTGTGTGGATGGGAATATGATGAAGAAGCCGGCTACGCTGACGGCGGAATCGCTCCGGGAACCCCCTGGGCGGAAGTAGCAGATGATTTCGAGTGCCCCCTGTGCGGAGCATCCAAGGATCAGTTCAGCGAAGACGAGTAATCCCGTTCCAACGAAAATGAATTGAAGAGGGGACTGTCATTAGATTGACAGTCTCTTTTGTTATGCAGAGATTGGCGGAGCAGTGCCCCGCCAGTCGTTTGCTGAAATAATATGCCTTCAAAACCTATCAACAATTCGGATCAACAATGCGGATCACTAACTCCTGACCTCCTTGTGGCCCATGGAAATCGGAGTGACGATTTTGGCGAT